>CASETM010000053.1 GCA_949290865.1 uncultured Bacillota bacterium | reverse complement strand
TTATGCACTGATAAAGGCAATGTTGATATGCAGTATGCATTAGGAGGCTTGAGTAATAATATTTTTGCTTCAAAATATGTAACATATATGCCTGATAAGGAACAATTAATTGCTCAGGTTGAAGCTGTATTATCATCTAATAATAATACAGAATAAGTGGATATAAGTTTTGCGAGTGGTTATGGCAATGCAACAAGTAAGCGACAAAAAGGCTTTAAATCTATTAAATATGTGGAGGTTATTTAAATGAAATTTAAAACAAAAAAAGATGTTATTTACTATATATTCAGTTTGATTTGTATACTGCTAACCATTTTAGGATTTATTCGTATTTTAAAAATTATTGACCTCACCTCTATGACTCTTATCGGCTCATCATTAATAATTGATTTAATTTTTTTGCCAATAATGTGTTATTCATATTATAAGTTAGACATGGTATCTTTGATAATTATATTTGGTTTTATTAAGATAAATATACCATATACTTCAATAACAAAAATTATTAAAATAAACAACTCAATAGCTGCGGCAGCAACATCAACAAAAAGAGTACAAATCGATTATATTGATAAAGACAAAAAAGAATATAATACTATTTATATATCACCGATCAATAGAGATTTATTTATTAATGAACTTCAAAATATGATTAATAACAATACCTTATACTCGTAAAAATATCTCTAATTAGACAAAGTGAGGAAATCAATTTATAAGATTGGTTCCATTTTGTCAGTCGCTTTCTCATGCTGTCTAGAAATTACTGTCAACACAATCATTATCTTAGACCTTCATTGTGTTCATATATATTCGTTATTTTATAGAATATGTGATTTGAAAGATATAAATCAGCTATAAAAATGGATTCTATTTTAAAAAAGCAACAATTTTCTATAATATAGCGATAATGAATAAAAGTAATTTCGATTAGAATTTGACATTGTTCATAACATTTATATATGTTCAATGTTGATTTGAGATGTTCTGGCAATGCAACAAGTAAGCGACAAATAGGCTTAAAAGCCTTTGTTTTATAAGGTTTCGGAGTTCTCAAAACGTTAGTAATAATTGTTGTGAGAAGATTAGAGAAGTATTTAGACTTTGGAAGAAGTTTAAATACTTCTTTTTTCTTTTTGAATGAAAAATAAGATATAAAACTTATTTAAGTAATGTGATATGTATAAGTTTCCATTGAACTTATTTAAGTAATGTGATATAAATAAGTTAGGTGATGTTATGGATTATAATTTTGCAGATGATTTAAAAGCAATAAGAGAAATATTAGGTTATACTCAATCTGAAATGGCTGAACAATTAGGAGTAGAGCAGGTAACTATTTCGAGAAATGAGCTTCATAAAACAAAGCCTTCGAATCAATTGCTAGAACGAGTATATAATTTTGCTTTTGATAAAAACATACAATTAAATCGATTAAAAGAAATGTTATGGATAGAAAAATTACCTTCCAATCATAAATTATTGTTTCATGGAGCTAAAGGGATTATAGAAAGACCATTAAGTATACATGTAGGAAGAATAAACAATGATTTTGGACAAGGCTTTTATACTGGAGAAACATATGCTCAGGCAATATCATTCGTCTCTGGGTTTAAAGGTTCATCAGTTTATTATTTAGATTTTGATTATCAAAATCTAAAAAGTAAAGAGTATTTTGTGGATCAAGAATGGATGATGGCAATAGCATATTATCGAGGCGCTTTAGATAATTATAAGAATCATAAAATTGTTCAAAAAATAATAAAGGATTCAAGGAATTGTGATTATATTATTGCACCAATAGCCGATAATCGTATGTTTAAAATTATTGATTCTTTTATCCAAGGAGAAATAACAGATGAACAATGTAAACATTGTTTAGCTGCTACGAATCTAGGAAAGCAGTATGTTTTTGTGAGTGATTTGGCTATTTCTCAATTAAAAATTGTAGAACATGTATATCTTTCTGATAATGAGAAAAACTATTATAAAAAGGTTCGGAGCTCTGATTCTAAACTTGGAGATGATAAAGTAAAATTAGCAAGAGTACAATATAGAGGAAAAGGTAAATATATTGATGAGATTTTATGTTAAATGGATAAGGTGAAAATAATGATAAAAATGGATAAAGATGGTTTGTTATTGTGTGATTTACAAGGAAATGCATTTGAACTTTCTATTGAACTAACATCAACGAGTTCGGAAATCTTTATGCGAAGATTTATGAATAGTAAAGTGGCAAAAATGATAGATAATGAAAGTATTTTACAGATGAATTTACAACCAAAAGATATAATTAAAAGAGTAGAAGAAGAGTATAAAGAATCGAAATACGGGTCAGTAAAATATACAAAAAACGAAATGTATTGGATAGGATATTTGTATAGATATTTTTCATATACTTATGAATTATCGTCAACTCGAATCTATAAAATTGTAAAGCCAAAGGAATTGAGAGAATTATTTTTACCATATCATACACTTAGCCCTGAACAGGCTATAGAACGTATATTAGAGGCAAAAGGTATGGTCTTAAACTTGGAAGATGAAATAAATAGACAGTTTGAAATCTATAAAAAAATAAGAGATAATCGTTGACATTAAATCTTAATATAATTTAAATGAAATTGACAATAAGGTGTTTTAAGTAGTTTTGGCAACGCAACAAGTAAACGACAAAAAGGCTTTAAAACCCTTATTTTATAAGATTTCGGAGTTCTCAAAACGTTAGTAATAATTGTTGTGAGAAGATTAGAGAAGTATTTAGACTTTGTGAGAAGTATAGATACTTCTTTTTTAATTTTCAAAATAGGATATAATAGGTATTGGGAGGAGTATTGGACTTTGGAAAATAATGTTGTGTGGCAAATATGTAAGATAACAATTACTTGCATTTTCAAAAACTCTTATAAATAAATTTGCTTAGAATTTATATTTGTAGAAATTCATCAAAGAGTAACATCTAGCGATGTCCATTATCACTTTAAAATGTTTTCTATAAAAAGATATAATATGGCTATTATTAGATAATAAAATAATATTTAACTGATGATAAAATGAAATTAGGTTCTTAGGAGGGATCATTGTGAATCAAGTATTTTCTTCTTATAATCCTTTTTTAACATTGGAATATATGCAAACGGAACATGAAAACAAATATTTTGATAGAAAATCGGCGAAAATTAAACCGTCAGATTTAGCGCCTTTAATCTCGGCTTTTGCTAATGCTGAAGGTGGTACTATTGTCATTGGAATAAGTGATAAGACATTAAAAATTGAAGGAATCCATCAGTATGATATGGATAAAGCTAATGAGTTTGTTGCTATTCCTAAGAATGGATGTAAACCCATGCCACAGTATAATGAAGAGTTTTTAGATGTTATAAATAGTAAGGGAGAAGAAGATCAATTGTTATTATTGCATATTTAACCATGTGTTGATCAAATTGTAAGAACAACAAACGATTCTACTTATTTAAGAATTGGTGATAAAACTAAAGAATTAAAAGGGGATGACCTTAGAAATTTAGAATATGCAAAAAGTACTAGACATTTTGAAGATGAGATAAACAGAGATGCATCAATCGAAGATTTAGATGAAGAATTAATTAGCGAATATAAAGAAAAACTAGATGCAAGTCATTTGCCGACTGAACAAGTTTTAAAAGCTAGGGCTTTTATTAAAAGTCAAGATGGAAATATTTATTTGACAAACGCTGCGGTTCTTCTGTTTGCAAAAAATATTTCTCAGTTTTATCCAAAT
>CASETM010000052.1 GCA_949290865.1 uncultured Bacillota bacterium | reverse complement strand
TTGGATTGTCTTAAAAAGACACATAATATGCCAAGCAAATGGAACATACTGCTGGATGAAGCATTGAATTACTACATAGAATCTACTATGTAATTCTAGTTATGAAAAAATTCATTTTTTCATAACTTATTTGACACTACCATCCTTTAAATCATATCATTTGTTTTTTCCATTCGTTCTAATCGCCACGTTTCTACAATATAACGATCAAGATCTGTTGTCAGAGAATGATTATCATAATAGACAGGTCTGATCTTATATCGAGAAGATAAAAGATTGAGGCTATGTAAACACTCCTCAATCTTTTTTGTTTGATGATCAATCGTATAAGTCGTCAACAGCTGATAAAAACAACTGATCTCATCAACATGATGATAGTCATGATACAGCTGTTCAATTGCAACCCTATCAATCATTTCTGCTTATTATAAATTATAATTCGATATCACATAAATCAGCAGCGTAACCAATATAGCTTGCTGGTGTCATATCCAGTAAAGTCTGACGATCTTCTTCTGACAGGACATCCAGACTTTTCGCAAATTCCATAATGGCTTCGCGAGAGATATTTTTCCCCCTGGTTAAAGCTTTTAACTGATCGTAAGCATCAGCAATTCCATATTTTCTCAGCATTGTTTGAATTGGTTCTGCTAATACTTCCCATTTTTCATTCAGATCAGCAGCGAGTTTTTCTTTATTTACAACACATTTCGCTAAACCATTTGTTGTTTCGCTAATTGCCTGTAATGAATATCCAAAAGCTAATCCAATATTTCTTTGACTTGAGCTATCAGAGAGGTCTCTTTGCATACGTGAACGTGGCAATTTATTAGAAAGACCTACGCAGATCTGATTTGACATATCAACATTGGCTTCAGAATTTTCAAAACGAATTGGATTGACTTTGTGTGGCATCGTACTGCTGCCAACTTCACCTTTAACAGGAATCTGTTTAAAGTATTCCATGGAAATATACAGCCACATATCAACATCAAGATCCACCAGAACATTATTGAAATGTCTGATACCATCAAGAATATGACAAGTATAGTCATGGCTTTCAATCTGTGTTGTTAATGGATTGTAAGTTAATCCTAAATATTCTTCAACAAATTTCTGATTCAGTTTACGCCAGTCAAGATTTGGAAAAGCTGTTAGGATAGCACTGTAATTTCCTGTTGCCCCATTGAATTTTGCTTTGATCTGTATATTTTCAATATTTTCAATACTTGAATGAAAACGATAAGCATAAACCTTAAATTCTTTTCCAATCGTTGTTGGTGTTGCTGGCTGACCATGTGTATGGGCCAACATCGCATCATGTTTATGATCAGCTGCCCACTGATCAATAATTTTTACGAATTCTTTTGCTTTTGGCAGCCATACATTCTTTAAACCATATTTTAACATGCAGGCATAAGATGTATTATTAATATCTTCAGAAGTACAGCCAATATGAACAAAACTTTGTAAAAATCCCAGATTCATAGCTTCTAGCTTTTCATCAATGAAATATTCTACGGCCTTAACATCATGACGTGTTGTATTTTCAATTTCTTTGATTCGGGCAAATGAAGCAAAACTGAAATCTTGAGAAATCGAAAGCAGACGTTCCATATCAGCTTTATCAAATTTAGCCAGAATATCACTTTCTACATTTTCTAATAAAAATTTCAGCCATTGAATTTCAACAAAAACACGATATTTGACTAAAGCATATTCTGAAAAGTATTCTCCTAAAGCATCTTTGATTGCTCCATAACGTCCATCCAATGGACTAAGTGTCATACATTCAAATTCTAGTTTTTCCATCTTATTTACCACCTCTAAAATAATTTACGCCAGCTTCAAACAGTTTCTGATCCATTTCACCATAAACATTTTTAAAACGGTTTTCACCTTGACGTTCACTATGTCCCATCTTTCCTAAGACACGACCATCTTTTGAAATAATTCCTTCAATGGCATACATTGAACCATTTGGATTATATGGTGTCTGCATTGTCACTTTACGATTTGGATCAACATACTGTGAGAAAACCTGACCATTGGCAAACAGTTCATCAATCACTTCTTTTGGTGCCACAAAACGTCCTTCACCATGAGAAATTGGGATGATATGAACATCACCAACATTGACATATGATAACCATGGTGATTTCACTGAACCAATTCTCGTATCAACAAACTGAGATAAGTGACGACCAATGGTATTGAAAGTTAATGTTGCATCATTTTTAGACATGTCTCTGATTTCACCATAAGGTAACAGTCCTAATTTGATCAGTGCCTGGAATCCATTACAGATACCAATCATCAAACCATCTCTATTATCTAATAAATCAGTGATTGCTGCTTTTAATTTAGGATTTCTTAATACTGTTGCAATAAACTTACCAGAACCTTCTGGTTCATCACCAGCTGAGAATCCTCCTGGAAGCATGACAATATTCGCACGTTTGATTGCTGCTTCCAGCTCATCAATTGATGCTTTTAACATATCTTCAGTTTTATTTCTAATCAGCACTAATTCAACTTCAGCGCCAGCTTTTTCAAAAGCACGTTTCGAATCGTATTCACAGTTTGTACCTGGGAATACAGGAATAATAACCAATGGTTTATCAACCAGTACTTTTGGACGTAATGTTGATCGTGTTTTGCAGGCTGCCACTTTAATTTCTTGAGTTGGTGCTGTTTCTCTTGTTGGATAAACACTTTCTAATGGCTGTTTATTTAAAGCATAAGCTTCTTTTAAAGTAATTGATTCTAAACCGTAAGATAAGCTGTCACTTTCATTTAAGGTTGCGACAATACGATAGTCTAATCCTGTTAAATATTTTTCTGATTTCACTTCAACAATAATATTTCCATAATTCTTTTCCAGATATGATGACAATGGATAATTTGTATTGAAAGCAGCTCCCAACCCATTACCAAATGCCATTTTGCTGACAGCTTCAATAACACCACCATCTTTAACAGTGTATGCAGAATAGATCTTTCCCTGTTTCATTAAATCAGTGACTATATCATACTGTTTCTGTAACTGATCAAAATCAAAGACTTTGAACTGATCTTTCTTGAGCTGAACTTCTACCAATAGATGACCAGCTTCTTTCGCTTCTGGGGTCATGACATCATCGACATCAACAGAAGTAATTGCAAATGATACTAATGTAGGTGGAACAGAAATATGTTCAAATGTTCCAGACATTGAATCTTTTCCACCAATAGATGGCAGTTTCAGCTCTTTCTGTACCCTATGAGCAGCTAATAAAGCAGCTAATGGTTTACCCCATTTATAAGGATCATCTAATAATTTTTCAAAATATTCCTGGAATGAGAAACGAATTGTATGATAGTCTCCACCCATAGCAATGATTTTGGCAATACTTTCAACAATCGCATACATTGCACCATGATATGGTGACCATTTTGCAATCAATGGATTGAATCCATATGCCATGATCGAAGCTGTTGTTGTTTCTTTTCCCAGTACCGGAATTAAAGCCGCCATCCCTTCGGTTTCACTATGATATGTTCTACCACCATATGGTGATAAAACTGTGCCATTACCAATCGAAGAGTCAAATCTTTCAACCAGTCCTTTCTGGCTGGCAACTGAAAGTCTTGTCATGACTTCTTTAACAGTTTCAACAAAGTTTTCCTTAGCTTCAACCGTAAACGGTGTATGATCAAAATCAGGTAACGCCACTTTAATTGCCTGATAACGTTTTGCTCCGGCTGCATCTAAGAATGCACGAGAAATATTTACAATATCCTGACCCATATGTTTCATGACTAAACGATTAGTGTCAGTAACAGTAGCCACTTCCACAACTTCAAGATTTTCTTTAGCACATTGTTCTTTAATGAAATCAACGTCATAATCATTAACAACAATCGCCATACGTTCCTGTGATTCAGAAATAGCCAGTTCGGTACCAGTTAAACCTTCGTATTTTTTCAATACCGCATCAAGGTTGATATCCAGACCACTTGCCAGTTCACCAACAGCAACGCAGACTCCACCTGCACCAAAATCATTACATCTGACGATACGTTTAGAAACTTCCTGATTTCTAAACAGTCTTTGAATTTTTCTTTCTTCAACTGGATTCCCTTTTTGAACTTCAGCTCCAGCAGTTTCGATTGATTTAACATCATGTGATTTTGATGAACCTGTTGCTCCACCAATACCATCACGACCAGTACGTCCACCAATCAGTAAAACGATCTGACCTTTTTGTGGTTCCAAACGAATAACCTGTTCTTTAGGAGCTGCCGCTACAACGGCACCAATTTCCATACGTTTAGCAATATAGCCTTCATCATATATTTCATGAACATAACCTGTTGTCAGCCCAATCTGGTTACCATAACTTGAAAAACCATGTGCTGCTTCCTGACAGATCTTTCTTTGTGGCAATTTTCCTGGTGTTGTTTCAGCTAAAGATTTACGTGGATCTCCCGCTCCAGTAATACGCATTGACTGATATACATAAGCACGTCCAGACAGTGGATCACGAATAGCTCCACCTAAACATGTTGCTGCACCACCAAATGGTTCAATTTCAGTTGGATGGTTATGTGTTTCATTTTTGAACATCAACAGCCATTGTTCATCACCTTCATTAGTATGAACTGTTATTTCAATTGAGCAGGCATTAATTTCTTCAGAAACTTCCATATCATCCAAATATCCTGCTTTTCTTAATTCTTTCATTGAAATTGTCGCCAGATCCATTAAAGTTAATGGTCTGTCAGTATTGACACCATAAACAACATGTCGACTAGTCTTATATTCTTCAATATCTTTTTCCAGTATTTCTTTAAATGCGCCATTTTCAATATCAATATCAGTAATAATGGTTGCAAAAGTCGTATGACGACAATGATCTGACCAATATGTATCTAAAACCTTAATTTCTGTTTCAGTAGGATCACGATGTTCTTCATTTTTAAAATAATCCTGCGTTACCTTTAAGTCATCAAGATTCATGGCCATACCATTATCTATCAAAAACTGTTTTAATCCAGCTTCATCCAATTCATTAAAGCCAGTCAATGCAGGAACTGGTTTAATTTCAGGTGCAGCTTCATATAAATCATCTGGTTTATCCAGACTTGCGATTCGCTGATCGACAGGATTAATCAGATAATGTTGAATTTTAGCGATAGTCTTTTCATCTTTATTTACATCAACAACGATCATTTTTGCACATTTCACTTTTGTTGTTGAAGTTCCAGTTAAAATTTCAAAACACTGCTGACACGAATCAGCTCTTTGATCATATTGACCAGGCAGATATTCAATAGCAAACACAGATTCATTATCCCCTAAAGGAAATGTTTCATCATAAACATCGTCAACCATCGGCTCAGCAAGAATCGTATTGATTCCCTGCTGCAATATTTCTTCACTGATGCCCTGAACATCATAGCGATGAATAACGCGCAGTGATGGAACATCAATTCCTAACTGTTCAATTAAATTACTTCTGATTTCATTTGCCTCAGTCGCAAATTCTTTTCTTTTTTCTACATAAATTCGTCTTACATTTGCCATAGAAAACTCTCCTATCTCAATCCAATATCATGACGGAAATATACACCATCAAAAGTCACAATTTCACTTGCCTTGTAAACCTTGGCTAAAGCTTCATTCAAATCTTTGCCTTTGGCACAAATATTTAATACACGTCCACCATTTGTTACCAGATGCCCATCTTTCAAAGCTGTTCCAGCATGGAAGATCACGATATCATCATCAACATCATGAATACCCTTGATTTCCATTCCTTTAGGATAACTTCCAGGATACCCTCCACTGGCTAAAACCAGACAGGCCACATGATCATCTGACCATTTTACATCAACCTGATCAAGCTGGTAATTGGCACATGCTTCCATAATTTCAAATAAATCACTGTCTAATCTAAGTAAAATAGACTGTGTTTCAGGATCACCAAAACGAACATTAAATTCCAGGACTTTCGCTTTATTATTTTCAATCATCAAGCCAATGAAAACAACACCACGGTAATCCATACCATCTTCTTCTAATCCTTTCATAAAAGGATCCAAAATATCATTTTTAAAAACTTCATCCATTCCTTCCGGTAAGAAAGGATTTGGAGAAACAGTCCCCATACCACCGGTATTAGGTCCTTTATTGCCATCATAAACCTGTTTATGATCTTTTGCAGAAACCATTGGGACAATCGTCTTACCATCGGTAAAGCAAAGTAAAGAACATTCAAATCCAGTTAAAAATTCTTCTAATACAACTTTGCTTCCTGCACCATCTAAAGCTTTATTGACCATCATATCCTGTAAAGTTTTGATTGCATCTTCCTTGTTATCAACAATCACAACCCCTTTACCAGCAGCCAAACCATCAGCTTTGATGACTAATGGATAATCAAAGTTTTCGATTTCCTGACAGGCAATGTCAAAATCATCCACTTTCACATAACGGGCCGTTGGAATATGATGTCTGATCATAAAATCTTTAGAAAAGGCTTTACTTCCCTCTAAAGTTGCAGCTTTCTTTTGTGGTCCAAAAGCTTTATATCCTGCTTTTTCTATATCATCTGCCAGTCCTAAACACAAAGGGACTTCAGGTCCAATCACAGTCAGATCGATCTGATGATCTTTGATAAAATCAATGATCATATCTTTATCTTCAACCGAACCAGGAATACATGTTCCTATCTCAGCAATTCCTGGATTTCCAGGAATTGCATATAATTCACTTACTTTAGGACTTTGTTTTAATTTATAAGCAATCGCGTGTTCACGACCACCACTACCGATAACGAGAACTTTCATGATTTACCTCCTAGTGTCTGAAGTGTCTGTATCCGCTGAATACCATTGGTATATTCTTTTCATTACATAAATCAATTGAATCCTGATCTCTAATCGAACCACCTGGCTGAACGATTGCTTTGATTCCAGCATCAGCAGCAACCTGAACGCAGTCATTGAATGGGAAGAAAGCATCAGATGCTAAAACAGCACCATTGAAATCTTTATCAGGATTATTGTGAATGGCATTTTCCAATGCCCATACACGTGAAGTCTGACCACCACCGATAGCCAATGTTACACCATCTTTGACAATACAGATTGCATTTGATTTAACATATTTGACAACTTTCATACCAAATTCCATATCAGCAAGCTGTTTTTCAGTTGGCTGTGCATCAGTCACAACTTTCATTTCCTTGATCATTTCTTTATTTAATTCCTGAACCAGAACTTTTCCTTCCAGATATTTAATATCATATTTAGCATCTCTGGCATCAAGATTCTTTAACTTCAAGATACGTAAATTTTTCTTTTTCTTTAACACTTCTAAAGCATCTTCATCAAAGTCTGGTGCAGCAACGATTTCCAGGAAGATCTTATGCATTTCTTCGGCAGTTGCTTTGTCAATCTTATAGTTGACAGCCACGATACCACCAAAAATAGACTGTGGATCAGCTTCATAAGCTTTCATATAAGAATCATATCCTGTTTCACCAATTGCAACTCCACAAGGGGTTGAATGTTTGATCGCAGCTGTAACAATCTGATCACCAAATTCTCTAACAACAGCTATAGCTCCATATAAGTCATTGACATTATTAAATGAAATTTCTTTCCCGTGCAGCTGTTCATAATCTAACAGTGACTTTTGTACATATGTATCTTCATATTTATTCGCTGCCTGCTGAGAGTTTTCACCATAACGCAAATGTTCTACCTTCTTCAAAGAAATATTTAATGTATCTGGGAAAAGATCACCAACCTGATCAGCAAAATATCTTGAAATCATGGCATCATAAGCACCAGTCAATGAAAATGCTTTGTAAGCAAGATTCAGTCTGAAATCAAAATCAGTTGCATTACTTTTTATTGCTTCTAAAACAACATGATAATCCTGTGGATCAGTAACAATCAAAACATCTTTAAAGTTTTTGGCAGCTGATCTGATCATTGAAGGACCACCAATATCAATATTTTCAATCATATCAGGCAATTCTTTACCTGCTTTTAAAGCTTTTTCAAACTCATATAGATTAACACAAACCAGATCAATTGGTTGAATACCATGTTCTTTCACTGTTTCGACATGACTAGGCAGATCTCTTCTAAATAACAGTCCACCATGAATCTTTGGATGTAAAGTTTTAACACGTCCATCCAGCATTTCTGGAAAACCAGTCACATCATCAATTGCAATACAGTCCACACCATTATCCTGTAAGACTTTCATTGTGCCACCAGTTGAAACAATTTCAAAACCTAATTGAACCAGTCCTTTAGCAAAATCAACGACACCATCTTTATTTGTTACTGAAATTAAAGCTCTTTTCATCTAAAACACCTTTACCTTTCCATCAATAATTTTTATTTTCCCATCACAGTATAAGCCAACGACTTCCGGCAATAACTGATGTTCGATTTCCAGTACTCTAGCCTGAATATCTTCAGCTCTGTCAAGATCAGAAATATCACAGGCCACCTGTTTGATAATCGGTCCCCCATCAACTTCATGACTGACAAAATGGACGGTCGCACCAGAAACTTTGGCACCTCTGGCCAAGACCGCATCATGAACATGCATTCCATACATTCCTGGACCACAGAACGAAGGAATCAAAGAAGGATGAATATTGATGATCTGCTGAGGATAGGCATCGATCAGCGTATCAGTCAATATAGCTAGATAACCAGCCAGCACAATCAGATCAACTTCTCTTTCTTTTAACATTCTCACAATCAGTTCATCATCTTTTTTAACAACAGCAGTTTCAATTCCTGCTTTTCTTGCTCTTTCCAGGCCATAGGCCTTCAAACGGTTAGACAGAACCAGAACGATCTTGCCATTGATCTTCCCAGCTTCAACAGCATCAATGATCGATTGCAGATCTGTTCCACCCCCAGAAACAAAGACCGCAATTTTTAGCATAGATCGACTCCTTTTTCACCTTCAGCGATTTCACCAACAACATAACATTCATCACCAGCTGCTTTGATCGCTGCCATTGCTTTTTCAACATCAGCAGGATCTAAAGCAATGATCATACCTAATCCCATGTTGAATGTGTTATACATCATATCTTCAGCAATATCTCCATTTTTGGCAATCAGATCAAAAATTGGAGGAACTGGATAACTGTCTTTCTTAATTTGTGCTCTAGCATTTTCTGGCAGCATTCTTGGTACATTTTCGAAGAAGCCTCCACCAGTGATATGACAGCATCCTTTCACTTTCACACCACTGTTTTTAATATTCTTTAATGCTTTAACATAAATACGAGTCGGTGCAATCAAAGCTTCACCTAAAGTCTTTCCTAATTCATCATAATACGTATCTAAAGATTCTTTTGACATTTCAAAAACTTTTCTTACCAGTGAAAAGCCATTTGAATGAACACCACTGGAAGCCATACCAACCAGAACATCTCCTGGTTTGATCGTTGAACCATCAATAATATCTTTTTTATCGACAACACCAACAGCAAAGCCTGCCAGATCATAATCATCTTCTGGCATCAATCCAGGATGTTCCGCAGTTTCACCACCAACTAAGGCACATTCTGACTGAACACAC
The DNA here is from genome assembly GCA_949290865.1 of uncultured Bacillota bacterium. GTDB lineage: Bacteria > Bacillota_I > Bacilli_A > Erysipelotrichales > Coprobacillaceae > Faecalibacillus. The sequence goes on along the minus strand of CASETM010000052.1, from coordinate 22,209 downwards.
CCTTCGGCAACACCACTAACGATCGTCGCAATCTTTTCAGGGTAGTTTTTTCCACAGGCAATATAATCTAAAAAGAATAATGGTTCACCACCTGAACAGGCAATATCATTGACACACATAGCAACGGCATCAATCCCAATCGTATCATGTTTATCCATGATAAAGGCCAACTTTACCTTTGTCCCACAACCATCAGTTCCTGACAGTAAAACCGGTTCATCCATTTCTTTGATCTTGCTTAAATCAAAAGCCCCAGCAAAACCACCTAAACCACCTAGAACTTCTGGTCTCATTGTTTTCATGACATGTTCTTTCATCAGTTCTACTGATTTGTACCCAGCAACAATATCAACTCCAGCTTTTTTGTAATCCATTTTCAATCTCCTTATTTATATTTTTCTATCACTTCTTGGTTAGCTTTCATTGCATCAGCTTCCATCTGTTTACGATAATCTTTTAATTTGGCTTTAATTTCATCGTGTTTAACGGCCATGATTGATAAAGCCAGATATGCAGCATTCTTGCTGCCATTGATGGCAACGGTTGCTACAGGAATTCCTGAAGGCATCTGGACAATAGAAAGCAAAGCATCCAGACCATCCAGCTGACTGCCAGCAATTGGTACCCCAATAACTGGTAAAACTGTCTGACTGGCTACGACACCAGGTAAAGCTGCCGCCATTCCAGCAGCTGTAATGATCACTTCGGTTCCATCATTTTCTGTTTCTTTGATAAACTCACTTAATCCTAGATGCGCACGATGTGCTGACAGACATCTGACTGCCACTTCAACACCATAATCTTTAAGAATTGTCATTGCTGGCTCAACTTTTGGCAGATCACTGGTTGAACCCATAATAATTGCTACTTTCATCTTTATTTCTCCTTTTCATTTTAAGCACGAAAAGTGACTTACGTCACTTTTAGAATAATCCCACAATTTTGCCATTTTCATCAATATCCATACCAACGGCAGCAGGACGTTTTGGCAATCCTGGCATACGCATGATATCTCCGGAAATAGCCACCAAAAAACCAGCTCCAGCAGATGGGATGATGTCATTGATCATGACCGTAAATCCTGTTGGACGACCTAATAATGTCGGCTGATCTGATAATGAGTATTGGGTTTTAGCAATACATATTGGTAGATCACCCAATCCCTGTTCAGTATATTTTTTGATTTTATTCTTTGCTTTTTTAGTAAATTCAACACCATCACCACCATAGATTTCCTTAACGATCGTTTCGATCTTCTGTTCAATTGACAGATCAAGTTCATACAGCGGATGATAATGCGCTTCTTTTGTATCTAAAACTTCCAGCAGTTTGTTGGCTAATTCAATACCGCCATCAGCACCTTTTTCCCATACTTTGGAAATAGCTACATCAACACCCAGTTTCTGACAGCATTCATTCAACAATGCCAGTTCCGCTTCTGTATCCGTTGGAAACGCATTGATTGCAACAACGCTTGGCAGATCATATTTTGCTATATTTTCAATATGTTTTTCCAGATTTTCCAGACCCGCTTTCAAAGCTTCCAGATTTTCTTCAGCCAGATCCTTCTTAGCAACACCACCATGCATCTTTAAGGCACGTACAGTTGCCACGATAACTACAGCATCAGGTTTCAAACCAGCCTGACGGCATTTAATATCTAAAAACTTTTCAGCACCCAAATCAGCACCAAACCCAGCTTCAGTGATAGCATAATCACCCAGTTTGATGGCTAACTGTGTTGCCATGACTGAATTGCAGCCATGAGCAATATTCGCAAATGGTCCTCCATGAACAAAGACAGGCGCATGATCTAAAGTCTGAACCAGATTTGGTTTAATGGCATCTTTTAATAATAGTGTTACCGCTCCCGTTGCTTCAAGGTCGTCAACCGTTACAGGCTGATTATCATATGTATAAGCCACGATCATACGTCCTGCACGTTTTTTCAGATCTTCTAATGAAGTCGCAAGACATAAAATCGCCATAACTTCACTGGCCACAGTAATATCGAATCCATCTTCTCGAGGCACTCCATTGACTTTTCCACCTAAACCACAGACAGTATGACGTAAAGCACGGTCATTTAAATCAACAACTCGTTTCCATACGATCTGACGAACATCAATATTCAAAGGATTCCCCTGATGAATAGAGTTATCCAGCATTGCAGCGATCAGATTATTTGCAGCCGTAATCGCATGAATATCACCAGTAAAATGCAGATTGATATCTTCCATTGGTACGACTTGAGCATACCCGCCACCAGCTGCTCCTCCTTTGATACCAAAACATGGCCCCAGCGATGGTTCACGCATCGCAACGATGGCATTTTTTCCTAACTTGTTCAGCGCTTGAGAAAGACCGATCATCGTTGTTGTTTTTCCTTCCCCAGCAGGTGTTGGATTGATTGCAGTAACCAGAACAAGTTTTCCATTTTCATTCTTTTCAACCTTTTTTATCGTTTCCAAAGAAATCTTAGCTTTGTACTTTCCATATAATTCAAGATCATCTTCATCTAAACCAATTTTTTCAGCTACTTTTACGATTGGTTCCATCTTTGCATTTTGTGCAATTTCTACATCTGTCAACATATTCATTTTTCCTTTCTGTTTTTCATGGAATCATGATTTTTCATTCACTGTCATTATACCGTAATTTACAACATCGCTCAACCAAATCGCCGCATTAATGACAGTGAAAACACCATCATATCCCAATTTATCAAAAAAGAGCCTAATCGTCCGGACTCTTTGGCCCAGACGGTCGGCTCCATTACTATTATACTCCATGTGGTTAATTCCACTTCCGTCAGTCGTATAACTAATTGAATAATATCAAATCTGACATTTTTTAGCAACCCAAAAATACATTTTTTAATAACTGTATTTTTTAATCTTTTCTGTTACTCTTTCTGCTTCACTGTCACTAAGTACTTTTGGCTGATAATCATTACGACCACTTGTCGATGTTATTGCACAAGGAATAATATTGACACTGTAACCAGTCTGACTCGTTCCTTTAAACTGATATGAAAGCTGATAAATCATACTGTCAGTATCACTTGGATTTCTATTACCACCAAAACAGAAATTCCCTAACGAATAAACGATTGGTTTGTTCTGATAAGTTTCGGTTCCCTGTACAACATGAGGATGTGATCCAATAACTGCATCAGCACCAGCATCAATGGTAAAATGGGCCAGTGATCTTTGATCTTCATTAGCATAGTACTGTTTTTCAATTCCCCAATGATAATATACAAACACCAACTGACATTTTTCTTCATTTTTCAGTTTTTCGATAGCCGCCTTAATTTTGGCCTGTCCTTCAGCATTATTCATCGACAGTGACAATGAACGATATCCTAAAAAACCACATTTAACACCTTTGATTTCTGTTGTCCAGTAATCATCATATCCAAAATATCCAATCTCCGCTTCACTTAAATAGTTTTTCGTATCACTCAGTCCCTGACTGTAATAATCTTCACTATGATTATTGGCAACTGATACTGCTTCAACGCTGCCACTGGTAAGAATATTGACATATTCTGGCTTACCACTGAAAGGAAACTGTTTTTCAACATGACTGGTTGCTGTTGTGATTGGTCCTTCTAGATTGACAACAGTCAGATCATCCTGTTCAAAGACATCTTTGACATTTTTTAAAAAATATGCTGGATCATTCCCTTGTCTGGCATATTCCTGATTAAAAGAACCATCATAAGCCTGTCCGGCATAATTCCCTAAGGTACAGTCGCCGGCAAATGAAATCGTAAAACTGACTTCTTGTTCTTTTTTCTCTTTCTGTTCTTCCTTCTTTTCGGTCACCGTTTCTTTTTTTTCTGTTGTTTCCTTTTTATCTGTTGAACCAACGAAGCCCAAAACCAGATAAACGATCAAAGTAATGATCACGATCAGCAAAACAGCAGCTAATGCCACTTTCTTTTTATTCAACCGTCTTTTCTGCATTATTTTCACCTCGCCAATATTCTACCATATTTCCCAAAATCTTAAAACATGATGTATATACTGCTCGCTAAAAAAAAGGGAACAGAACTGTTCCCTAATCTGAAAGATCAGCACCATTAGAAGCTATGACTTTTTTATACCAGTAAAAAGAGTCCTTACGGTAACGATTCAATGTTTTCAGATCAAATTCATCTCTGTCAACATAGATAAAGCCATAACGTTTGACCATACCTTCATGAGTTGAAATCAGATCGATGGCTGACCAAGGACAGTAACCCATCATTTCTACACCATCAGTAATAGCCAGCTGGATCTGTTCAATATGTTTTCGCAAATATTCAATTCTGTACTGATCATGAACTTTACCATCTTCGGTTAGCTTGTCATAAGCTCCCAGACCATTTTCAGTAACGATCAACGGCAAACGATAACGTGAATACATTTCTCTGATGGTCGCTCTAAAACCAAACGGATCGATTTCCCAGCCAAAATCAGTATGTGGCAGATGTGGATTGGCCGCTCCCAAATAAACTTCCGGTTCCATACGTGTCTTCTGCTGGTCATGACCAAAGGTTTCTTTTTCATCAGGCCCACACCATGATACTGTTGCAGTGGAATAATAGTTAAAACCAATAAAATCAGGATGACCGTTTTTCAGGATATCCATGTCACCTTCAGCAATCACTGGAGTTGCGTTTCTCTTTTCCATAAATGCCCAGGCAATATTATTATAAGTTCCAAAAACTGCCATATCAAGATACAGCCAGTTACGAATTGCATTTAAGTTCTGTGCTGCCAGAATATCTTCTGGTTTACAGCTGGCCGGATATGCCAGGGCAATATTTGGTGCTGGACCAATTTTCCCACCTTCAACCATTTCATGACACAAAGCCATGGCTTTGGCCTGTGCGACCAGCATATGATGATTCTGCTGATAAAGTGACTTGTATTTTTCTGGTCCAGTCAATGTTGTTGTTCCAATAATATCACCAGATAAGATCAAAACGTTCTGTTCATTGATCGTCAACCAGTATTTAACACGATCTCCATAGTTTTCAAACATTGTTTTAGCAAAATAAACAAACCAGTCAATAGATTCTCTTTTTTCCCAGCCACCTTTTTCTTCCAGAGCCTGTGGCATATCAAAATGGAACATCGTTACCAATGGAATAATGTTATATTTTAAACATTCATCAATGACCTGATTATAGAATTCAATTCCTTCAGGATTCACATCACCGATTCCTTTTGGCAGAATTCTTGACCATGATATTGAAAAACGATATACTTTGAAGCCCATTTCAGCCATCAAGGCAATATCTTCCTTAAAACGATGATAGTGATCCGCACAGACTGTCAGATCAGAAGTTCCCTCAGGTACCTTTTTCACATCCTGAACCGATGGACCTTTTCCATAAGATAAATTGGCACCTTCTACCTGATATGCTGAAGTGCTCGCACCCCAGAGAAAATTATCAGGAAAAGGTTTTAATTGATTATGTAACATACATATCCTCCTTTGTCTTTATTAGTATTATTATACCTTTTCCAACAATAATTGAAAATATGTTTTCAAAATGATGTTGACAAATCCACCTAAGCGTCATAAAATATCATTGTTTAATTTTAAACTGTTTGGAGGTAAACCATGAAAATACTTCAATTTGCTATCTTCCCATATATTCAAAAACAATATCAGAGTATGTTCAAACCGGTTATTGAAAAATACGCTATGACACAAGTCGAAATTGATGTCCTGGCTTTCTTGTATAACAATCCTGAATACAAATACGCTCAGGATATTGTCAAAATCAGAGGCATCAATAAAGGTCATGCTTCGATTGCTATCGATAAACTGGTAGAAAAAGGGCTTCTGCAAAGGATTCCTGATCCTAACTGCCGCAGATGTAACCTGCTGCTTCTAACGGAACAGGCTCAACCAATGATCAAAGATATCATCACTGTTCAGCATCATTATAAACAGCAACTTTACCAGCATATTTCCAAAGAAGAACGAAAAATCTTTGATCAGGTTCTTTATCAGATGTATATCAATTTAGGAGGTTATCACGATGAACGATAGACTGGCTAATGAAAAAATATCTTCGCTGCTGCTGTCACTGGCCATCCCATCAATTCTGGCCCAGTTGGCTTCACTTATTTATAATATGGTTGACAGAATCTATATCGGTCGTTTACCAAATGGTTCACTTTCCATTGCTGGTGTCGGTCTGTGTGCTTCAATCATTACGATCATTACAGCTTTTTCCAATCTGTTTGGCCGTGGTGGTGCTCCATTGGCATCAATTCGTCTTGGTGAGGGCAATCATAAACAGGCAGAAAAAATACTGGGAAACTGTTTTTGTATGCTGATTGTTTCCTCTTTACTGATCACATTGATATTAAACCTATTTGGCAATGAAATTCTCATGCTCTTTGGTGCCAGTAAAAACACACTGCCTTATGCCATGAGCTATCTGCAAATCTATAGTTTAGGAACGATCTTCGTTCAGCTAACAGTTGGTATGAATTATTTTATCAATACGCAGGGATTTGCTAAATTTGGAATGATGACTTTGCTGATCGGTGGGATTTTAAACATCATTCTCGATCCAATCTTCATATTTATGATGGATATGGGTGTTGCTGGAGCAGCCATAGCTACAGTCATCTCACAATTTGTTTCATGTCTATGGGTACTGAAATTCCTTTTTAGCAGTAAAACCACAATCAAAATCAAAAAAGAAAATATGCTGCTTGATCCAGGGATCGTTAAACACGTGTTTTCTTTAGGGTTTTCACCATTTTTCATGTCGTCAACAGAAGGAATCCTGCAAATGTCTTTTAATCGTCAATTGCTATTCTTCGGTGGTGATCTGGCTGTCAGTGCTATGACCATCATGCTATCTTTGAACCAGATACTTTCACTGCCAATGGAGGGAATTGCGCAAGGAGCACAGCCAATTATCAGTTTTAACTATGGCGCCAAAAACTATCAGCGTGTCAAAGAAACAATTCGCCTGACAATTACCTGCAGTCTGATTTTTTCAGTTACAGCTGTGTGTATTATGGAATTTTTCCCAGGATTGTTTGTCAAACTTTTTGCAACTGATCCTCAGTTGATTGAAGAAGCCAGCTGGATGATGCGCATCTATGTCTTTGGTTTTATCATTATGGGTGCTAACTCGACATTTCAGCAAAGTTATACATCTTTAGGCTTTGGTGCCCGCTCATTTTTCTTTGCTTTTTATCGAAAGATCATTCTACTGATTCCTTTGATTTATATTCTGCCACTGTTTATCAGCAATGGTGTTCTAGCCGTTATGCTGGCAGAACCAATTTCAGATATCTTAACAACCGTTACCAATGCTTTGTTCTTTAGAAAATTCACCAAAAAAGAACTGCCATAAAAAAATCACGGTATCTTGCTTCTTTCCAAAAAAGCAGATATCGTGATTTTTATTTTTCATCCTGTAAAAATACCGTAATACCAATCTGCCATGAAGAGATCTTATAAAATCCGGCACAGCAGTCAGAAAAGCCTTCTATCGAAAAAGTATAACTGCCATCCTGGCAGTCTTCAATATCAAAAACTTCTCCTAAAAATTCAATATCATCTTCCTTATATAAAACGGTATCTCCTTCTTTAAGTTTACGCAACATCATCATCCTCTCTTATCTCTTTATACTGTTCCCCAGCAAAAAAATACATCAGCTCATCAAAATATCTGGACTCCATATATTGTCCATAATAGAGCATTTCATAACGAACCTTATATTCATAAAAATAAAAATTCATATCCTGAAAACCATTTTTCATATAGAACTGTTTTCGTTTCACGCGCTGTTCATAATTTTCATAGTGTGGTGCAACTTCCTCAATGCATAACATGATCGTATGATCATAACGTTTTTGCATTTTTTGAAGCAGTGCACTGCCATAACCATGATAACGATACTGTTCATCAATAGCCAGATAAAGAATATAGCTTAGCTGCTGATAAGTAATAACATAGACAAAACCAACCCAGCATTGGTCATCATAAATACCTAAAAATTCACCTTTCCCCTCTTTCGCTTTTTCCAAAAGCGTATCAATGGGTGCCCGTTCATTGTCTGGAAAAGCACGCTGGTAAAGCTGGTCAATCTTATCAAAATCATGCTGATCAGTAATGATATTCTTTAAAATCAGCTTCATTTTTTCACCTGCTTTCTTTAAAAAATAAATGTTTAACTAAAGGAAAATCTATCACATCTGCTTGCTGATCACAATGATCAGCAATTATCTTTTCCATCCAGATCACATCAAACCACTGTCCAAACTTATAGCCACAATGATGAAACCTGCCCACTTCCTGATAGCCCATATACTGATGAAACTGTCTGCTGTTTTCATTAACATATGGATTAGGAGTTATTGGCATAGCAATACAGGCCAACAGATTGGTTATATGCTGTGCCTGCAAAATTCTTTCCAGTTCTTGATACAGCTGCTTGCCAATCCCCTGATGATGCAAAGTATCAGCAACATAAATCGACATTTCGACACACCATTGGTATGCTGGTCTTTCATGAAAAGCACAGGCATAGCCATAGCCTACGACCATTCCATCACATCTGGCAACTAAAAACGGATAACGAACCGTAATCATTTCGATCCTTCTTCTCATTTCATCATAGGAAGGGATTTCATATTCAAAAGTAATTGCTGTATTTTTAACATAATAACCATAGATTTTTAAAATCTGTTCAATATTTTCAGTTTTGACTGGCTCTATCTCTATTTTACCCACTCTGATCACCTTTTCTGTTAATAAAAAGCTCACATTTAAGTGAACTTTACTTTTATTTTATACTATATTGTTCTGTTTGCAAAATCATTTACCCAAAATTATCACGCAGATCGCGTGTAAAGCCATTTCCACCAACTTCTTCGATCTTTGAAACTATCACAAACGCCTTGTCATCAACTTCTTTGATCATCTCTTTCATCATTGGCAGTTTACGATAAGGAATAACTGATAAAACAACTTTTGTATCCTGATCAGTATAACCTTTTGTTCCATGCAGCATCGTTACCCCAGCATTGATCTTTTCCAGAATGACCTGCTGAATTTGCTGATATTGATCTGACATGATAACGATCTGAGCCAGCGCCTTCCCTGACATCAGCGTATGATTCATGATATAAGCTGTTAACATAACCGTAACGATTCCATAAATGACCTGATCAAAATTATGGAAAAGACACTGTAAAAGCAAAATAGTGATATCAATCAGGTTAAATGTCAGTGAAACCGGAACATGACAATACCTCTCAATCAGCAAAGCCACGATATCGAATCCACCAGTCGATCCTCCTGATTTCAAAATCAGTCCAACACCGTAACCAATGATCACACCACCTAAAACGCTAGAAAGAAAAGTATCACTCAGTAAATTATGAAACATTGTCTGCTGATTAAAAAAATCCAATAGGACAGGAAAAAGGAATGTTGATAGTAACGTTTTCATTGCAAATTCTTTACCAATAAACAACAAACCCATCAAAAATAAGACAATATTGATGATTCCTACAGTCAACGAAATTGGCAGATGCAGATAATGTTCAATCACACTACCAATCCCAGAAACGCCTCCCGCAATGATATTATGCTGCAAAACAAGTGTACTTATCGCAAAAGCAATCATTACATTTCCCAAAATAATATTCACTACTTTTTTCATCTTCTTCACCTCGGTCCCTATCTTAACAAAACTCTTGTTTTAAGAATGTAATCCATGTTACATTTAAAAGAGAAAGAAGTGATTATTTTGAAAATAAAAGCAGAACTGTTTCATTACTTTGAAAAAGTCGGTATGAAAAGACAATATCATGCCCATGATATCATCTACATGCAGGAAGATGATGCCAAATATCTCTATCTGATCATCAAAGGACGTGTCCGTGTTTTCGATATTGCTTCTAACGGCAAAGAAATCACATACGATGTTCTAGATCAGGGACGTATCTTTGGCGAATCATCATTTTTTCAAAACGCCTATCGACCAACAACGGTCAGTGCTATTAATGATGTTGAACTGATTTTATGTCAGCTGGAAGATCTCTATCCCTATCTCCATGAATCTCATGAACTGACAATTTCACTTCTGCAGATGATGAATGAAACATGCAATCATATCACCAAACTGCTAAAATGGGCTCAGACATATGACCGTTATGAGAAAATTGCTGCTTTTTTGCTGGATTTGACAGCACAGGATAATATCCATAAAGAAATCATCGATGGTGTTATTCCATACACTCATCAGGATATTGCCTGTTCAACCGGTCTTTCCCGCGTTACAGTTACCAAAGTATTAAATCAGTTTGCCCAGGAAAACTATATTAAAATCAAATATGGCAAAATCAAAGTGATTGATAGAAAAGGATTATTTCAACAATATTTATCGCATAAATGATCTATGGTGAATAAGTATTTTATTTTATGTTAAAATATAAAAATGGAGGATGAAGAATGAAAAATATAAAGGTTAATCAAATTTGCTGCGACGATACAGGATCTGATGATTTTTTTGGACCATTATGTGTCGTTGCCTGTTATATCGATATCGATGATCTGCCTTTACTGCAACAGTTTCATATTGACGAACTGGACCTGCATGACAACGATCAGATTATCAAAATAGCTCAGATTTTAAAAGAACGTCTAAATTACAGTCTGCTGCTGTTAGATAACAGTCATTATAACCAGCTAGTCAAAAAAGGTATGAAACTATCCCAGATCAAAGCCATTTTATATAACCGAGCAATGATCAATGTCATGAAAAAAACCAAAAAAGTGGCTGATGATAAGATCATTCACAGTTTTCTCTCACCAAAAAAATATTACAGATATCTTAGAAAAAAACTACTGGTCGTTTCTCATCTGACCTTCAGTGATGATTATCTTCAATATCCTGGATTAAAATGTGCCAAAATTCTATCTTTATATGCCCACTATCAGTATTTCCGCAACATGAATCATACTTTAAATACCACTTTACCACATGGCTGTAACAAAATAGCCAATGATACCGGTAAAGAACTGATCGAACATTATGGTTTGGATATCATGAACAAAATCTGCAAAATCAATATGCCCAACTATCAGCAGATTATTACAAAAAAATAAGCGCCGTAACGCTTATCAATTACAAAATATCGTGAGGATCATTTCTCACCTTTTTTATTCATTCTGATCAATCGTTCTGATTACTTTGGCAGGTATTCCAGCAGCAAGAGAATTTTCAGGCAAATCGCGGGTAACAACGGCTCCCGCCGCAATTACACATCCTTGCCCAATTTTTACTCCCGGCATGATAGAAACATTTGCTCCAATCCAACAGTTATCGCCAACAATAATTGGCAATGCTTTTTCCAATCCTTGGTTGCGTGGCTTATAAGGCAAGGGATGGTTAGCAGTATAAAATCCACAATACGGACCAATAAATACATGATTCCCAATCCTAATATCAGCACCATCCATTAAATAAGCATAATGATTGATAAAAACATCATTACCCAAATGAATATTGCATCCATAGTCACATTGAAACGGTGGTAATAAAACCAATCCCTCAGGCAAATAACCCAACAGTTTTTCTATTATTTTATCTTGTTGAACAGTATCTTTTGGTCTTGTCTGATTCAGTTCAAAGCAAAGTTCCTTACATTCCAGTCTTTTTTTCAATAATTCAGGATCATTATTAGCATCATACCACATTCCTGCTTTCATTTTTTCACTTTCATTCATAAATCTACTCATCCTTTTCATACTTATATCAACCAATGATGCCTGCATCTGTTTTCTGTTAATAAATGCCCATCATTATGATATGTTTCTTTTACAAAATAGTATCACAGATTCAAAATAAGAGAAATAAAAAAGCTTATCATAACAATAAGCTTATTTATTCCAGAAATCAACCGGTTCATATTCCTGCAGTTTAGCTAGAAATCCCGCTTTATCCAGTTCTTCCTGTATTTCATCAAGAATTTCTTCACTTTTGGCCTTTACTGTATGATAATGATATCCGGAAGTCACATTCATCAGTAAAGTCGAGTGTCCACTTTGCAGTTCTTTAATATAATTTTTAATATCTCTACGGGAATTGATCTTAAGATTTGCTTTAACGATATCATAAACCTTATGATAAACAAACACATCTTCAATATAGCCTCCCAGATCGACAATTAGATTCAGCTCTTTTTCAACTTCATCATTTAAATGATGAACCTTAAAAATACGCACGCATTCATCTTTATTAAACAGAACATAACCACGATGTGTTGAACTAATATCGATATTCTGAGCTCTTAATAAAGCGATATCCTGAACGATGACCTGTCTGCTGACTTGAAGAGTCTTAGCCAGGTATGTCCCCGAAACTGGTTTATCACTGTTTTTCAGTATATCCAAAATTTTCTTTCTACGCTGTTGACCTGGCATCATTTACTCCTCCTTATTTATATAGCATGCAGATTTTTTAATGAAAGATCAAGAATTTTTGCTGAATGAGTTAAAGCCCCACTGGAAATATAGTCTACCCCAAAATTGATCAGCTTGCTGATATTTTCCTTTGTGACATTGCCAGAAATCTCAATTTCCGCCTGACCATTGATACACGCAACAGCTTCATGTAACTGATCATCATTCATATTATCAAGCATGATGATATCAGCATGAGCAGCTAATGCATCTTTGACCATATCAAGATTTTCTACTTCGACTTCTATTTTTCTAACAAACGGTGCATAGGTTTTTGCCATTGCAATCGCTTCCTTAACACCACCAGCAGCAGAAATATGATTATCCTTTAACAATACACCATCACTTAAATTATAGCGATGATTGTATCCACCGCCAACTCTTACCGCGTATTTTTCAAAAATTCTGTTATTTGGTGTTGTTTTTCTCGTATCCAGCAATTTCACTTTTGAATGTTTCAGCTGACGGACCACATGACTTGTATAAGTTGCGATTCCTGACATTCTCTGCAGATAATTCAAAGCTACACGTTCTCCCGATAACAGCACCTTGATATCTCCTTTGACCCTGCCTAATAGCTGTCCTTTTTCAATCTGGTCACCATCTTTGACAAAAAAGTCAAATGACACATCGGCATCGAGCAGTTCAAAAACACGAGCAAAAACCTGCAAACCACAGATAATACCATCTTCTTTACATAGCAAATCGACGACTCCTTTTTGCGGATGAGGCATCACGCTGTTGGTTGAAACATCTTCACTGGTAATATCTTCCTGCAATGCACTGATTATCAATGGATCTATATTTAATTTCATTGTTGCCTGATCAAACATAAATTTCTCCTTCTTTTCTAAACTTTTGACGATTCTTTTGGCCGCTCTTTTAGCAAAAACCAGACTTTCCAGTAGTGAATTGCTGGCCAGTCGGTTTTTGCCATGAACGCCATTGCATGCCGTTTCACCTATGGCATATAAATGTTTCATACTGGTATGACTGTCATAATCAACTTTGATTCCACCCATAAAATAATGCTGTGCCGGAACAACCGGGATTGGTTCTTTAAAAACATCGTATCCCTTTTCCCGACAGTGTTCAATAATATGTGGAAAATGTGCTTTCAATTCCTGTGGATCGATATCACGCAGATCTTCATAGACATATTCGCTATGATCTTTTTCCATTTGCCTGAAAATTGCTTCCGTCACCACATCACGTGGCTGGAGTTCATCTACAAAACGTTCACCATGAATACTGTAAAGTTTAGCACCTTCACCTCTGACCGATTCAGAAATCAGAAAGCTACGTTCATTTTCATTACTATAAAGAGTGGTTGGATGAATCTGTACATAATCCAGATTTTTCAGTTCAATCTGATATTTTTTTGCTAATGAAATCGCATCACCAGTTAAATGACGGTAATTTGTCGAATGCTGATAAAGACCGCCAATTCCTCCAGTTGCCAAAACCACCTTTTTCGCATAGACGTTAACCTTTTCATGATCACGATCAATAACGCCTCCCATACAGACATCATGATCAACGATCAAATCAACCAATGGTGTATTTTCCATGATCGTTATATTCTTTTTTTGACGAACCTGTTTTAACAGACAACTGGTAATTTCCTGACCAGTAATATCTTCATGATACAGGATACGCTTATGACTGTGGGCCCCTTCTCTGGTAAAAGCCAGACTGCCATCTTCATTTCTTTGAAAATCAACCCCACAATTAATCAGATCCTGAATAACCGCAGGAGAAGATCTGATCATGATTTCTACTGAATAAACATCATTTTCATAATGTCCTGCTTTCATCGTATCTTGAAAATAACTGTCATAATCACTTTCATCTTTGAGCATGCAGATTCCACCCTGCGCCAGAAATGAATCACTCTGTTCCGCTTCTTTTTTTGTAATCATCAGGATTGAATAGCTGTCTGGAACATTTAAAGCAAAATACAATCCAGAACAGCCACTGCCTACAACCAAAATATCATAATTCATCTTATTCACCTACTTTGCCAGTTCTAACATTCTTTCTAATGGTTTTAACGCTTGATCCATTACTTCATGATCAAGGATTATTTCATTGTTTTCATTTTCTAAAACCGTAATGATCTTATCCAGAGTCACTTTTTTCATATTAGGACAGATCTGATTTTCTCTAACTGTATGTAAAATTTTACCCGGTGCCAGTTCATGAATCTTCGCAAAAACACCATCAACGGTCCCAATAATAAATTCCTGTTCCTGACTGCCAACGACATAATCGATGATACCAGCAGTACTGCCAATATAATCCGCTTCACTAAGAATATCCTTTGTGCATTCTGGATGAACCGCTAAACGAGCCTGCGGATATTTTTGTTTAGCTTTGATCACATCTTCTTTAGTAATGATCGTATGACGTGGACAATGCCCTTCATTAGTCATGACATTTTTTTCAGGAACCTGTTCTTTAACAAAGTTCCCCAGATTACGATCAGGAATAAAGAAAATATTTTTCTGAGGCAGATTTTTAACAATTTTAACTGCATTTGCTGATGTGACACAGACATCGGCATAAGTTTTCAGCTCTGCGGTAGAATTAATATAAAGAACGACCGCCAGATCATCATATGTTTCTCGCATCTTGTTGATTTCTTCAACTGTTGCCATATGAGCCATTGGACAGTCAGCATGAAGATCTGGCATGTAGACATGCTTTTCAGGATTGAGAATCTTGGCACTTTCACCCATGAATTCGACTCCAGCAAAAACAATAGCTTTAGCATCAGTTGCTTTAGCCACTTTTGCCAGATAAAAGGAATCCCCTGTATAATCAGCAACTTCCTGAACATCAGCATCAACATAGTAATGAGCCAGGATAATTGCATTTTTTTCTTTCTTTAATCTTTCAATTCTTTCTTTTTTATTCATTATTTTTCCCTGCTTTCTTGTTAATTGCCTGTAGTATACTACTTTTCTTTACATATGACAAGACAGTTATCAAGACAATAAAAAAGTTATCATATATCGATAACTTTTATGAACGGTTTGCTTCTTTCAGTCCTAAAATAACAGAACCAACCAGCATATATTCTTTAAGGCTTTCAATCTGAATCAGATCAGGAATAAAATCTTCCGGCAGATATTTTTTCATTTCATTTCTGACATCATCAACTGATGTCACCAATCTGTTCATGATCACGATTTCTTCAGGTGCCACCATACTGGTAATAGCGACGCAGTATTTTGCTGTCCATTCAATAGCTCCTTCAGGTGTTTTTCTAATCTTTTCATAGTTTTCGCTAAAAGCAATCGGCAGATATTTAATTTCTCCAGCGACATTATGTCTGCCAGTAATCAGATGGCCATTATGAATATGACCAACACCACCTTTTCCCCCTATTTTTGTCTGCAACAGAAATGAAATCGAATGATATTCATCCTGAGAAGCATAGAAGCCCATAACGATAGCATTAACATCATTATTTAAAACGATTTTCTGTTTATATCTTTTTTTGAGATAACCTAATAAATTACTATGATGAAAATAATGACTTTCTAATGTAACCGATCCATTATAAACAACTCCTGGCAACGACAGACTGATCAGTTCAATGTGCGGATGTTTTAACAGAATATAATCAATCATATCAGAAATATCACTGAAAGATATCGTTGGTTTATAAGTTTCAAAGTCCTCCAGGATAATATTATTATCTCCATAAAGTCGACTAACCAGCCTGACATTATGATCAAGAATGATGAAAGCCAGGCATAGGATTTCACCATGTTGCATAATCTGCTGTTTGATTGGCAAAGGATTCTGATTAACAGTGTGTTGCTGTTTGATTTTCTGCAGTTCATTTTCAATAAACTGAAAAGTGTTAGCAACATCATATTTACCAAACAGTGCCGATGATAATGTCAAAACCATCTTATTTTTCAAAATCCCCTGAACCTTTGATTGCATATAAGACACCTGAGGTGCCAGCAGGATCACATCATGATCTTTAGCCACATCAAAAAGTTCACTGTAGGCTACAGCATCAAAAACAAAATCTTTATTTAACAGTTCTGCACCTTCCTGTAACTTTTCAGCAAAGAACCCGGTTGTCAGACCACTGGTACAGGAAAGGAGTATTTTCGTTTTTTTATGCTGACTCATCGTCTGTAGACATTCCGTCATTTCTTTAAGCAATCCAACAGCATGATGAAAACTATTCATCTGAAAATGAATAAAAAAAGACATTTCCTGTGTTTCTTTTTCAATCACATTCAATTCAATAATGGAATCTTCATAAAAATTGACATGGCCAATCCCATATTCCGCTTCAATAATGAGATTATCATCATCTTTACTGATTTGCCATGATTTCTGATATTGAAAAATGATCCACTCTCTTAAGATTGCCACATTAATCTCTCTTAAAAATTCATCCATTGTTTTCACCTCACTTCAATTATAATCGAATTAAAATAGCGATAAAACCTATTTATCTTATTTTAAAGTAAAAAAGTGATAAAAATCACTTTACTGTTCAGGAACGACAGCAAATACTGTCAGCACATCATCACTATCATTTATTAATGTATGTTTATGACCTTTAGGACAATAATGAATATCTCCCGCTTTCACTGGTTCTGCTTTTCCATCATAGATAAATGTTCCCTGTCCGGAAATAATATAGACGATTTCGCTGTTGGTTTCATGAACATGTTCCCCAATCGAACCACCTGAAGGCAGCTGTCCATACAAGATCCTGTTCAAACCATCAAATGACATTTTGGCATCAATATACTTTTCTCCCCCTTTAAAATTTTCAATTCTTTCCAAATGCTCTGTATCATATTCTATTTTCATAAAAAATCCCCCTTTTCTCTATTATAAACTTTTCTCCAGTATTCAACAATATTATTTCTATAATGACCTGAATGAAAAAACATAAAAAAGATAGAACATCTTTACGATATCCTATCATCTTTATTTTACTGATGCAGTTGATAAAATGCCTGATTACCACTGTAATGAGCCTGCTGTCCTAACTGATCTTCGATTCTTAACAGCTGATTATATTTGGCAATACGATCAGTTCTTGATGCTGATCCAGTTTTGATCTGACCAGCATTGGTTGCAACTGCTATATCTGCAATCGTTGTATCTTCCGTTTCACCAGAGCGATGCGAAATAACTGCTGTATAATTGGCTTTCTGCGCCATTTCAATAGCTTCCAGTGTTTCCGTTAACGTTCCAATCTGATTGACTTTGATCAAAATCGCATTCGCTGTTTTCTTGGCAATTCCTTCCTGTAAACGTTTGGTATTGGTTACAAAGAAATCATCACCAACCAGCTGAACTTTCTTTCCTAATTTTTCAGTCAAATATTTCCAGCCTTCCCAGTCATCCTGATCCAGACCATCTTCAATGGAAACAATAGGATATTTACTGCAAAGTTCAGCATAGAAATCAACCAGTTCACGAGACGTAAACGTTCTGTTACCTTCTCCTGGTAAAATATATTTTCCATCGTGATAGAATTCACTGCTGGCTACATCCATGGCCAGTTTAACATCCTCACCAGGTTTGTATCCTGCTTTTTCAATGGCTTCAATGACTGTTTGGATTGCCTCTTCATTCGATTGAAGATTGGGCGCAAAACCACCTTCATCACCAACCGCTGTATTTAAGCCTTTGGCATGCAGGACCGCCTTTAAATGATGGAAAACTTCCGCTCCCATACGAATCGCTTCTTTAAATGTTTTCGCAGATACTGGCATGATCATAAATTCCTGGAAATCAATATTGTTATCGGCGTGAGCACCACCATTGATGATATTCATCATTGGGGTTGGAATCGTATGCGCATTAACACCACCGATATATCTGTACAAAGGAACATTTAAAGCATCTGCTGCACATTTAGCCAAAGCCAAAGAAACACCTAAAATAGCATTAGCACCCAGTTTTCCTTTATTTTCTGTGCCATCAAGCTGACACATCAAAGCATCGATTTCTCTTTGTTGAAAAATGCATTTTCCAATTAACTCCGGTGCAATGATCTCATTAACATTTTTAACAGCTTTTTCTACCCCTTTACCTAGATAACGCAATGAATCATTATCTCTTAATTCAACAGCTTCGTATATTCCTGTTGATGCACCACTGGGCACAATGGCGCGACCAAACGCACCATTTTCAGCTGTAATTTCTACTTCAACAGTAGGATTGCCACGTGAATCTAAAACTTCACGGGCTTTGATTGTTTGAATTGTACTCATGTGTTTACCTTCCATTTCTTTTTTGTTTTGTTTGTGTGTGTGATCTTGTGTAAGAGTCTCAGTAAAAAAATGATTTACTGACACGAAGTGGTTAGCTGTATCTAACTACATATAGATTAGCATATGCTAACTATGTTTGTCAAATTATTTTACCTTTACAAATATAAGTTTATGCATTTTTTTTAGATTTTATTCGTTGACTATAACAATAAAAATCCATTATTTCGTTTTTATTAAATTATGTTTCATTGACTTTCAAAGCTATTCATTTTATAATTTTACTAGGTGAATTCCTTCACCGGAAGGAAGAAATTTTGTAGTTTTTACGTTATTTCTTTTTAAGTGTTTGTGATCATTAATGTGATGAAAGGAGAAAATAAAAAAATGATTTATTCACATGAAGTTGAAGAAATGTGCACTGTAAATCGTGGTGCATCACATGGATGTGCTCCTATTCCTGAAGAAGGTAAATGGGTATATTCAAGAGAAATCAAAGATATTTCTGGTTTAACACATGGTATAGGTTGGTGTGCTCCTCAACAAGGTACATGTAAACTTACTTTGAATGTTAAAGAAGGTATCATTGAAGAAGCATTAATTGAAACTATCGGATGCTCTGGTATGACTCACTCTGCTGCAATGGCTAGTGAAGCTTTAGTTGGAAAAACTTTATTAGAAGGTTTAAACACTGACTTAGTTTGTGACGCTATCAATACTGCAATGAGAGAATTATTCTTACAAATCGCTTACGGACGTACTCAATCTGCATTCTCTGAAGGTGGATTAGTTGTTGGTGCTGGTCTTGAAGACTTAGGAAAAGGTTTAAGATCAATGGTTGGTACTTCTTACTCAACTAAATTAAAAGGTCCTCGTTACCTTGAATTAACTGAAGGATATATCACTAGAATCGC
The DNA here is from genome assembly GCA_949290865.1 of uncultured Bacillota bacterium. Taxonomy (GTDB): domain Bacteria; phylum Bacillota_I; class Bacilli_A; order Erysipelotrichales; family Coprobacillaceae; genus Faecalibacillus. The sequence continues at coordinate 2,527 of CASETM010000052.1, read as the reverse complement.
TTTAGATGATAACAGCGAAATTATCGGATATGAATTCGTTAACTTAGGTAGAATGATGGAAATGATCAAAGATGGAAAAGATGCTAATGAAGCAATGGAAGCTGCAAAAGGTACTTATGGTAGATTTGCAGATGCTGCAAAATACATCGATCCAAGAAAAGAATAATAGGAGGATACGAAAAAATGGCATTATTTGAAGGTTATGATAGAAGAATTGATCAAATTAACGCTGCATTAGCTAAATATGACATCAAATCAATCGAAGAAGCAAAAGCTATTTGTGATGAAAAAGGTATTGATGTTTATGGTATCGTTAAATCAACACAGCCAATCTGTTTCGAAAACGCATGTTGGGCTTATACCGTTGGTGCTGCAATGGCAATCAAAAACGGAGATACTAAAGCTGAAGATGCTGCTAAAACTATTGGTGTAGGTTTACAGTCTTTCTGTATTCCAGGATCTGTTGCTGATGACCGTAAAGTTGGTTTAGGACATGGTAACTTAGGTTCAATGTTATTAAATGAAAACACTGAATGTTTCGCTTTCTTAGCAGGTCATGAATCATTCGCTGCTGCAGAAGGTGCTATCAAAATCGCAGAAAAAGCAAACAAAGTTAGACAAAAACCTTTAAGAGTTATCTTAAATGGTTTAGGAAAAGATGCTGCTAAAATCATCTCAAGAATCAATGGTTTCACTTATGTAGAAACTGAATTTGATTATTTCACTGGAGAAGTAAAAGAAGTATCTAGAACTCCTTATAGTGATGGTCCACGTGCTAAAGTAAACTGCTATGGTGCAGATGACGTACGTGAAGGTGTTGCAATCATGCACAAAGAAGGTGTAGACGTTTCAATTACTGGTAACTCTACTAACCCTACTCGTTTCCAACATCCAGTTGCTGGTACATACAAAAAAGAATGTATCGAATTAGGAAAGAAATATTTCTCAGTTGCATCTGGTGGTGGAACAGGACGTACATTACATCCAGATAATATGGCTGCTGGTCCTGCTTCTTATGGTATGACTGACACATTAGGACGTATGCACAGTGATGCACAATTTGCTGGATCTTCATCAGTTCCTGCTCACGTAGAAATGATGGGATTAATCGGTATGGGTAACAACCCTATGGTTGGTGCTACTGTTGCCGTAGCTGTTGCAATCGAAGAAGCTTGCAAATAAGCACATACAAACACGTAAAACCCTGATTATATCAGGGTTTTTTGATTTTACATCATCCCATAAAACCGATATATAAGAGCTGATAATGTTTTTATCATCAAGCAAAAATGACCCTAAAATGCGTTTTCGTCCACATTTCATCCACAAAATTTTAATAGATTTTTAATGGATTCTTAATAGATCTGTAACAAAACAAACACCGTCCAAGTCTAGTAATTATCAGATCAATAAATGTTTTAGAAAAAGCAATGGATTTTACATATTTTACATGTAATTTTTTTTAAAATTAGTACCTAAAAATATGCCAATTATTAGTAAAATATCGTGTTATTAGCTGTATGCAAAAGTTATACTCTTGTACAGTATAAAAGTTAAAATAAGATTACCCAAAAAGTTGCATATAACTTTCCCCAGTTTATGAAACTAAAGGTAATCTTTTTTGATATAATTCACTCTATATGTTAAGGAGTGAACTGTATTGAAAGTATATAGCATTAAAATTAACAGTGTTGAACAATTATCTGATTTCAGCGCTGCCTATCTAAAAGGAGAACTTAAAATGAATTTATCTAAAGTCGCAAGAGAACTGAACTGTGACAGAAAAACAGTAAGAAGATATCTTCAGGGGCATGTCCCAAAGAAAACGAGAACCAGAACCAGGTATTTAGACAGTTATAGAGATACTATGCTTGAATATTTAAATGATTCTAATCGTCATTTTGATTATATCGATCATCTTTATTACTTTATGAAAAGAGAGCATCAGATTACATGTGCCAAATCCACATTTAACAGATACATACGAAATGATGAGCAGCTTAATAAGGCATTCTGCCAGTCTAATGGAACTTCGTTTACAACAAGGTTTGAGACAGCTTCCGGATATCAGGTGCAGTTCGACATGAAAGAAAAAGTCAGGCTGACAGACAAAAACAATAATCATTTAACTGTCTATATTCCAACACTTACTTTATCCTGGTCCAGATATAACTATCGTCAAATGATCCTGAATCCAACAACTGATACTCTCATAGTATTTCTGGCTAAGGCATTTGACGATTTGGGTGGTGTCCCCAAAGAAATCGTTATTGACAATCTCAAGGCTTTTGTAGAAAAACCCAGAACCTCATCTGGAGAACAGGCGATACTCAATCCTAAATTTGAACAGTTCTGCAGGGATTACAACATTAAGCCTCGACCATGCTGTAGAACAGCACTTTATTTGAAAATACTTTTGTCATTTTATATTCAGTATATTTCTTGATAATTATTGTGACAGTCGCTTTATTTGTTATGATTTCTTCAAATATTTTGTAAATGAAAAAGGCTATAACGTATAAAGTTT
>CASETM010000051.1 GCA_949290865.1 uncultured Bacillota bacterium | reverse complement strand
GTAATCATCCTCCTTAAGATAATTACAAAAGTTTTATGCCGATAAATCAATAAAAAACTAATGATAATACAATGATTATCTCAATTTAATCGGCATAATTGTTTTATCGGTATAAGTTGATTTATGCCGATATCGGCATAAATCAACAAAATATCCTTTCGCCCAGAAATATCTGTTTCCGTAACTGTATTTCATATCTGTATGTCTGTCAAAAATCATCAGTGTTGTTTCTGATTTGATATATCCCACGATCTCCGATATCGAATATTTTGTTGGAATCCCTACCAGCATATGAATATGATCTCGACACGCTTCTTATTTTTATAATTAAACGATGAGAAAAGTAACCAAAACACATTCAACAACAATCTATTAACTCTAATAAGCAGTATTACTTATCATATTTTTTATAAGGCAATATAAAAAACAAGGATTTCTCCTTGTTTATAATGAACCTTTTCCGTAAACAACAGCTTTGACTGTTTTATACATAATTGTAAAATCAAGCCAAATTGACCAGTTACGATAATAATAGTCATCCAGCTTACAGCGATAATCAAAGCTGACATCACTTCGCCCATTGGCCTGCCACATTCCCGTTACCCCTGGCTTACATTGAATAATGGAATCATAATATTTCCCCATATCCTCTTTTTCTCGAGGTAAATATGGTCGTGGTCCGATAAAAGACATTTCCCCTTTTAATACATTGTAAAACTGTGGCCATTCATCTAATGATGTCTTTCTTAACATTTCACCAACTTCAGTGATACGGGGATCATTGACAAGCTTTTTATTGGTTAGATATTCTTCTTTGATCTCCGGATCCTCTGCCATCAGTTTTTCTAAAACCGCTTCAGCATCAGGAACCATTGATCTAAACTTATAAATTTTGATCAGTTTACCATCTCTGCCAATACGTTCCTGTGCAAAAATGATCGGATCGTGATCACCACTTTTGATATATTTGTATTTGACAAACAAGGCGATAGGCAACAACATGGCACAGCCTGCCAGTCCCGCCAGAATATCAATGCAGCGCTTGACAGCACGATCAATATTGGTCATTTTATCATTGGAAGTCGCAATCAGTAGCTGCCCATCAAAATCCTGCACTTCTGATGAAAATGTCATCATCCCATTGACATTTGGCAGATATTTTACGGAATCAACTTTATCATATATATCTTCCATGACTTTATTGATCACATTACGATTTGCTTCAGGGATAGCTACAATGACCTGATCAACTTTTAAACAATCAATGACCTCATTGATATCATCATAGCGATAAACCGGTGATCTTTTGACCAGGTTCTCCTGTTTAAAATCAAACAGACTTTTTGTTCTGTTGACATCAATATAGCCTAATACCTGTGTCAAAGCAAAACGATTATTATTAGAAATCTTACCAATTCTGATGGCTTCATATCCTGTTCCAATAACCAATGTTTTTCTGGCAAACATTTCTCGAAAAGCAATACGTAAACAGCGATTTGCCATCAGACATAAAATAAACATTGAAACAACAAGTATCGTTAAGTGCATTCTACGTTCATATCCCATGGAACGAGGTACCAGTACCAGTAACGCTATATAAAAACAGAAATTTGATTTCAGCAGTGTTTTAATTTCTTCCCAAATTAAAATCGTATTTAATGAATAATGTCCATAAATAAACAAAAATAGAAAATACAGTATTCCTGAACTGATCGTCAGATCCAGATCAAAATGAAAATATAAACATATAAAATAATATATGATCAGTTCCATCATAAACAACATAGCTGGCAAAATTCTTTTATCCATCTTATCACCTCTGTATCACCATGATTATACATGATTTTACACATCATTTCCATCTTTAAAACAATCCCTATGACGATTGTCTTATCCAGCTTTTTCCAACATCGTTAAATAATATTCTTTAAATGTATATTTCACTTTTCTTTAACTGGTTATCCCTGTATGACTTATGATATAATATAGCTATCTTTTTATTTTGTTTACTGAAAACGATATACTTTTTGGGAGGTGATCAAAATCAGCAACAAAAGAAACCCAGAAAGAAGAAAAGAACTTCTGGAAATATGCTTTGATACATTCTGTAAAAACGGTTTAGAAAACACCAGCATGCAGATCCTTTCTCAAGCCTGTGGCGTGACAAACGCTGCCCTGGTCTACTATTTCGGCAGTAAAGATAATATCATTATTGAAGCAACCGCTCACGGTATGGAAAAAGTTGAAGATGATTTCATGGCAAAAGCACCTGACAGCTTTGCTGATATTGAACGTTTTCTTCGTGAAATGCCTTACATCACCGCAAAACTGCATGGCCCAAAATACCGTTTTATGTATCAGGTCTATGCCAGTCCAAAATATCGAGAATATGGACATGAGTTTTTCAAAGGAGTTAATATTCGTTATCAAAAATATGCACAGCTTTTATCACAAAAGCTTAATATGCCTGCCAATTATATCCAGGGAATGACCTATATCTTTGTTCGTGCCTGTGTTCACTATGCTTTATTTGATGATGAAGAATATCTTCAGCTACAGTTAGATGCTATACGCACATCTCTTAAACTGTTTGTCATTGAAAATCAGCGTATAAATAAAATTGCTGATAATTGAATCTTATTTGCCCTTTACAAATAACTTACTTTATTCTATTAGTTTTTGCATATAAAAATGAACCGTCACTATTTGTATCCAAATAACGAGGTTCATTTTTATATGCTTTTTCATCTTTCTTTTATAATCATCATTTACATCTTAAACAGATCAATAATATCTTCTTTAGACATTTGTGAAAGTGATCCTGTATTATTTTCTATAAACATATCTGCCAACTCTTTCTTTTCTTTTTGCATCTTTAATATTTTTTCTTCTACACTGTCTTTCATCACCAGATTAATGACCTGTACATTCTTTTTCTGACCAATACGATAAGCTCTGTCAGTCGCCTGATTTTGTGCTGAAACATTCCACCATGGATCATAGTGAATAACCGCTTCTGCCGCTGTTAAATTTAAACCGGTACCACCTGCTTTTAAAGAAATCAAAAAAACTGTTGTATCATCCTTTTGATAATTAAGAATCAGTTCACGGCGATCTTCTTTTTTTGTACTTCCGGTTAACTGATAAAAAGAAATACCTGCTTTTCTACATTCTTCACCAATCAGATCTAAAGCCTGAGTAAATGAAGAAAACAATAGCACTTTTTGATGACTTTCCTTAAAGGTTTTAAGCAGATCCATACATGCCTTTAATTTCGAAGAAGGATGATCGATATTATCATAGATCATTCTTGGCTCCAGACACAACTGTCTAAGTCTTGTTAACATTTTTAAAATCTGCATTTTATCAGATCCTTCTATATCATAAAGTTCTCCTAACTCTTTATTCACCTGAGCTAAAGACGCCAGATAAAGTTTCTTTTCTTCATCATTAAATGGCAATACCAGGTTCTGTTCAATCTTATCAGGTAATTCAGTTAAAACGTCTTTTTTATTTCTTCTTAAAATAAACGGTTCGACCATCCTCTTTAATTTAGCGGTTTTACTTTCATCTTTATTTTTGACAATATCCTTTTCATAATAACTTTGGAAATAATGATAATTAAAGAGATACTGTGGCATTAAAAAATCAAAAATAGACCATAACTCAGCCAAAGAGTTTTCAATTGGTGTCCCCGTCAATGCCAGTTTATGGCTGGCATTTAAAGTTTTTACTGAACGGGCATTCTGTGTTTTTTGATTTTTGATATACTGCGCTTCATCAAGGATCACATATTCAAATTCTATATTTTGATACAGTTCATGATCACGACGCATATAGTCATAAGATGTCACATACAAACCAGTAGTGATATGCTCAATGATATCCTTACGGATTTCAGGCATTCCCGTAATACATGTGATCTTTAATGTTTGTGAAAACTTATGAACTTCATCCTCCCAGTTATAGATTAAAGATGATGGGCAGACAACCAGACTCGGTTTATCTGTTTCCAGTGATTCCAGTAATGCTATAATCTGTAAAGTTTTCCCTAGTCCCATATCATCAGCCAGTATGCCATTAAAACCATAATCCTTTAAAGTATGCAGCCAGGCATAACCATCCTTTTGATAATCACGCAAAATATTTTTATAGCTGTCAATAACAGGATAATCTTTCTGACCCATCTTGGCAAAACGATCTACCAGATCAGTAAAAGATTTATTTCTTTCTAGCTTGATAAATTCAAAATCATCTTTTTCATCATTAACAGCCAGCATGCGCTGCTGATTCATCTTAAACTTACCATCATCGATATCCTGAGCATCAATATGATATTCATCCATAAAATCACTCAACTCTTCGATATCTGGTGAATCCAAATACAAAAGTTCACCATTTTTTAAACGATAGAATTTCTTTTTACGACGATAATGACTTAAAACATCCTTTATCTCTTCTTTAGGAATTTCATCACTGCTGATATCAAATTCCAGCAAATGATGATGAACACGCACCCCTACCTGCAAATGATAGCTATTCTTCTTTCCTATACGTTTTAACGCATCAGAGACATAAACATCGCCATAGTCTTTCAAAAACTCTAATCCTTCAAAAATAAATTCATATGTGTTTTCACTGTCAATATCAAAATAAGCACGATGTTTTTCATAATCCACATGATCGGCATAACCTTCAATATAATTTTCAATCATATCCTGCTGATAATTCGTTAAAGCATTTTTCTGAAAACCATAGACTCGATTCTGATTTTCATCAACATAGACAGGCTGAAAATAAATATTTTGCCCATTTTCAACATCACCATATATTTTGATTTCATCATACACCGGCAAAGCTTCTTCGCTCATATCCTGAATCTGAAAATAGGAACTGACTGGCAAAAGAACATATTTATAAAAATCAAAATACTGATCCTTATGAATAACCAGCTGCGCATTTCCTTCAATAAAAGACATGATCAGTTTCACTGATAAACCTTCTTCATCCATTTCTTTTCTCTTCATAAAAAAACGATCATCTACAAAACCATACTGATAAATATGCTTTTGGCCACAGTAAAATGAACCCTCAAAATACAGGCAAACAACATAATAATCAAACTCTTCTTTAATATAAATAATTAATGGCTTTTCAATTTCACCAAAATCACCATATTTCTCATATAACATGTAAAAATCATCTAAAGTTCTTTCATCAACCGTTATCATTTTCCCCAAAGAAGGCAATGATGAATAATAATAATCATAACGCATGCTTTCAATATCTTCAAAATAATGAACAACACATTTCTTAATAAAATACAGCTGTTTTTGGGCAAAATCAGTGAAATTCTTTTCACTATGAATAAAGCCTAAAAACTTTCCATAAGAATGATATTCCTGATGTTCAACCTGATAAATAAGTGCTTCCAGATCTTTAACAATATATTTTTTCTGTGATCCAATCTGATATTGAACAGTTATGCGATTATCCTCATTAACTGAAAATGACGGTGTTAATTCATACCTGTCTTTTTGCATCGCTAATTTTAAAGATGTATCATACATACTTTTATTGTTTTGTATTAACTGTCTGCTATTAAAAGATAATTGTCTTAACTGTTCTTTTCTTCTGTCAATTTTTCTTGCCTGTTCTAACTGGATCAGTCTTTCTTTTTTATCACTTTGATAATGATATGGAAAAACATCAATCTGCAATTCATTGAGCTTTGTTAATACCGCCAGTATATGTCCACATATTTGCTGACTGTCAAAAGGACAGTCACAATGATGCTCCAGCAGACAATAATGCTGATCAAGGCGGCATGAACAATGCACCGGCTGAGCAAAAATCAATAACGTCGCCTGAATGTCATAACAGTTATCTTCATAGTTAACATCAATATGATCAATCTGGTCATATGCTAAAATATGTTTCATCAGTACCTGATTCGATTGATCTGTCATTTTTTTTACATCTATTTTCATCTTGTCCCTCTATCATCAAGATAACTTTCAACAATCTCTCTGATTTTCTTTCGTTTAGGATATTTTTCAACAAACAAATGAGCAACCTCGATTTTAATCAATGGATCTTCGATCATCTGAAAAAGTTCATCAAACCATTTCTGCGCCACTTGATAATCTTTACTGTTTTTAACAAACTGCATATGTTCCAGTAAAGAATGCACAAAAACCAATAGAAAATCCGCTTTATCAAACTCACATAACTTTTTCTGATATTGTTCCAGAACATTCATATGACCATTTTCTAACAGTTCCAGCATCAACATTTTTAGATTATCCGTTGCATACAAAATATAACAGTAATATTCCTGATCGAAAGTATTTTTTATCTGGTTTAAAAATCTCATTGGATATGGATCCTGTGGATCATAGTAAACATCTTTTAGATCCTTATAACATGCTATCACTTCATGACCGTCATAATAGCGACAATGATGGCTGACATATTGATAAAAACTTTCCTTTTTTTCATCACATACCAATGATTCGATCTTACTTAAATAATAAGGCGTACAAGCTTGATGATTATCCAGGAAACTTTGATACTGCTGCTGTACAAGATGAGATTCATGATGTATCAAATAATCTTTTATCAGTTCATAATGATAGCACCCCAAATTTTGACAATAAGGCAATTCTTTTAAAGCTTCCGCTATATCATGATCCATATTTTTAAGCAGATCGGTATAGATCATCAGGATATCTTCATCAGCATTTTTTTGCAGCGCTTCTTTTAAGATCATTAACTGCTGATCAGGATCAAAGCTTTTGATAATTTCTATCAAAAAATAAATACAACTCCGATAACGATCATCCTGGAGACAGAGTTGAAGCCATTGGATATCATTTTCATCATTTTTCATGATCTTGCGATATTTTTCGAACAGCTTTTCAATAATTTTATTTCTAAATGAAGAAGGATATTTTAAAGCAACAAAGTCATCAATGATCTTCTGAAAATTCTTGATTTTTATTTCATGGTTATCAAGCTTATCTAACTGTTTAAAACATTTATCTAGTTCTTTATTAAACTGATAATGTAAAGAATAATCATTATAGGTTATTCTTCGACAATATTGAAAGACTTTCCCTACTTGAAAAGATATCCCTTTTTCATTTAATAACCTGCCTTCTAAAGCAAAATATAGAGCGGCTTCATGTTTGCAGCGATTTCCATCCTTGGCATAAGGACAGTCACAGAAAGCTTGAACAATGTTCCCTTTTTCATTTAACGCAAGTGAAACATGATAAGCTTCAGTGCCTAATACGATGGCACTGTAATGATGTTCACCTTTTTTCTGTATAGAAAAAACCTTATTCCTCTTGAAATATGACTCTCCCCTATCTAATATACGTTTAGGAAAATAACCAAAATACATTTCTTCACCTTCTTTGATATAAGAATATCATATATTGTCAAAAAACAATATAAAAACAAAGATTTCTCCTTGTTTATAATAAACTTTTTCCATATAACTGTTTTATACATGATCGTAAAATCAAGCCAAATTGATCAGTTGCGATAATAAATAAGCTGACAATGATAAACAAAGCCAATATTGCATCATGACTTTGTCTGTTAATAACAGCTAAGTTAATTTTAAACGGTATCTGCAGATTCCTCTACAAAAATTTGATCATTAAACCGAGTAATCAAAAAAACACTAGCATCGTTATATTCATCAATCCAGTCTAGATATTTATTTTATGGATTATTTACTGTATAATAAAACAAACGGAGGCTTTATGAAAAAATTTTATGTTAGTATAAACAAACTTGTCAATATATACCCATTTATCAAAGCGGGCATCTTTTTCCTGTCTAAATTTTGTCCTTGGGTCATTGCGGTATTCTATGCTTTGTTTGTCTTAAAGTTATATTTAGAATTCGGTGTCAACCAGACATTATATCTGATTTATGTTCCAGTCATTACATCTCTGATCTGTCTGGCTTTACGATATACGATCAAACGTCAAAGACCATGGGAAAAATACAATTTTAAAGCTATTGACGATAAAAACCGTGGCGGTCACTCTTTTCCCAGCCTTCATGTAGGCTTAGCTTTATCGATCACATTGTGTGTTATTCCTTTCGGACCAAATATGTCCCTTTTACTGATGACCGTCACTGTTGTTATCATTATTACCCGTCTGTTAACGGGATTACATTATATCAGTGATATTGTTTTCAGTATACTGCTGGCAATATGTATTAATTCTTTATTTTAACCTGCATCAGCAGGTTTTTTCTTTGCAAAAAGAATGAACCATTTTATAATAGAAATATGGAAAAACTATATACAACTGGACAGTTTGCCAAACTGGCAGGTGTCACCATTCGTACAATTCGATATTATGACAAGATTGGTTTACTGAAACCTTCAAAAATTCTTGATAACGGCTATCGCCAATACTGCAATCAGGATCTGATTACCCTGCAGAAGATTCTTTCTTTAAAAGAACTGGGATTTTCTTTAGAAGAAATCTATCCTCTGCTGATTGATGACAACAAAGAAAGTTTTAAAGAATCTTTAAAACTGCAGTCATCTTTGATCGATCAGAAAATCAAGCACCTCAACAATCTTAAAACAGCAATCAAAAATACCGAAAAACTGTTAAATCGACAAAATATTTCCTGGGAAAAGATCATTGAACTGATCAATCTGACTAATGATGAAGATTTTCTAATCAGACAGTACCGTAACAGCAAAAATCTATCAGCACGTATTCACCTGCATGATACTTTTTCCTATAATCAGCAGGGCTGGTTTCCCTGGCTGTTTGAACAGATTGATTTTTCTACCGTCTATCGGCTGCTGGAAATCGGCTGTGGTAATGGCAAACTATGGGAAAACAATCATTATAATTTAAGGAACCGTGAAATCTTTCTGTCAGACAACAGTGAAGGTATGATTGAAGAAGTCAAAAACAAACTAGGCAATGACTATAATTATATTCTTGCCGAAGGAGAAAATATTCCTTTTAAAAATCACTATTTTGATACGATCATTGCTAATCATGTACTGTTTTACTTTCATGATATTCATAACGGCTTAACAGAAATCTGTCGCGTTTTAAAAAACCATGGTACCCTTTACTGTTCAACCTACAGCAAAAAGCATCTCCATCAGATCGTTGATATCGTTCAACAGTTTGATGACAGGATCCAGTTGTCGAAAGATGTATTACCAGATAAATTCGGTCTGGAAAATGGTGAAGAGATTTTAAAACATTATTTTCAATATGTTGAACTCAAAAAGTATGACGATCATCTGCTGATCACTGAAGCGAAACCATTGATAGATTATATTCTTTCATGCCATGGTAACCAGAAAGAATATCTGGCACCACGATTAAAAGAATTTCAGATATATATAGAAAAACTAATCAATGATCATAACGGTATACGTATCGAAAAAGACTGTGGTCTGTTTATCTGTCACCATCCCATCAGAAAATGATGGGATTTTCTATATATTTTCCATTTTTGCTTGACCGTGACGTTACGTTAGGGTTTAATATAACGTTGACAATAAAGGAGGCCCATTATGAAAGGTATCGTATTAGCCGGAGGATCAGGAACAAGACTATATCCTCTGACCCAAGTAACAAGTAAACAATTATTACCAATTTATGACAAACCAATGATCTATTATCCATTAAGCATTTTAATGGATGCTGGAATCAAAGATATTCTGATTATCTCTACACCTGATGATACTCCTCGTTTTGAAGAACTGTTAGGTGACGGTCATCAGTTTGGAATTTCATTACAGTATAAAGTGCAACCATCACCTGATGGTTTAGCTCAAGCTTTTATTTTAGGAGAAGAATTCATCGATGGTGAAGCATGTGCCATGATTCTAGGAGACAACATCTTCCATGGTCACGGTTTAACAAAACGCTTAAGAAAAGCTGCCAGCAAAGAAGATGGGGCAACAGTTTTTGGATATTACGTTGATGATCCAGAAAGATTCGGTGTTGTTGAATTCGACGAAAATGGAACTGCTGTTTCTTTAGAAGAAAAACCAGCACAGCCAAAATCAAACTACGCCGTTACCGGTTTATATTTCTATGACAAAAATGTTGTAGAATATGCAAAAAGCATTAAACCAAGCGCTCGTGGCGAACTAGAAATCACTGACCTAAATAAAATTTATCTAGAAAAAGGAAACTTATCAGTGGAACTGTTAGGACAGGGATTTACCTGGCTGGATACTGGAACTCATGAGTCTTTAGTTGATGCAACTAACTTTGTCAAAACAGTAGAAACTCATCAAAACAGAAAAATTGCCTGTCTGGAAGAAATCGCTTATAACAACGGATGGATTTCTAAAGATGAATTAAATACAGCTTATGAACTGTATAAGAAAAATCAGTATGGTAAATACTTAAAAGATGTTATGGATGGTAAATTTTTAGACAAATAAAAGGAAGTGTAAAAATGAAAGCAATTGAAACAAAAATCCCAGGAGTTTTGATTATCGAAACTGATGTTTTTGGTGATCATCGTGGATATTTTACGGAAACTTACTCTAAACCAAAATATGAAAAATTAGGAATTACTGTTGATTTCGTACAGGACAACATGTCATTCAGTGCGCAAAAAGGAACATTAAGAGGATTGCATTGGCAAAACCCTCCTTATGCTCAATCTAAACTGGTATCATGTACTAAAGGAAAGGTTATCGATGTTGCCGTTGATATCAGAAAAGGAAGTCCAACATTTGGTCAATGGGTATCAGTCGAATTAAGCGCTGAAAATCATCGTCAGTTCTTTATTCCACAAGGATTCGCTCACGGATTCTTAACATTAACTGATGATGTAGAATTCAGATATAAAGTTGATAATGTCTACAACAAAGAATCTGAAGGTGGTATGCGTTACGATGACCCAACCGCTAACGTTGACTGGGGATCATTATTGAACGGTATCGAACCAGTATTAAGCGAAAAAGACCAGACTGGTCCAACACTAGAAAATTCAAACAATCAATTTGTATATAAAGGAGAATAGAAATGAAAATATTAGTAACAGGTGGTGCAGGTTTCATTGGTGGAAACTTTGTACATTATATGGTTAACAAATACCCAGAAGATATGATCGTTAACTTAGACAAATTAACTTATGCTGGTAACTTAGAAACATGTAAACCAGTTGAAGGAAAACCAAACTATAAATTTGTCAAAGGTGATATCGCTGATCGTGAATTTATCTTTGACTTATTTGAAAAAGAAAAATTTGATGTTGTTGTCAACTTTGCTGCTGAATCACACGTTGACAGAAGTATCGAAGATCCAGAAATTTTCGTTAAAACAAACGTTATGGGAACAACAACATTATTAGATGCATGTAATAAATATGGTATTAAAAGATATCATCAGGTATCTACTGATGAAGTTTATGGTGATCTGCCATTAGACAGACCAGATTTATTCTTCACTGAAGAAACACCATTGCATACTTCTAGTCCATATAGTTCAGCAAAAGCTTCTGCCGATTTATTCGTCTTAGCTTATCATAGAACATATGGTCTGCCAGTAACAATTTCTAGATGCTCTAACAACTATGGACCATATCATTTCCCAGAAAAATTAATTCCATTAATTATTTCGAGAGCCTTAAATGATGAAAAAATTCCAGTATATGGAACCGGAGAAAACGTTCGTGACTGGCTGCATGTTTATGATCACTGTGTTGCTATTGATCTGATCATCAGAAAAGGACGTGTTGGTGAAGTTTATAACGTCGGTGGACACAACGAAAGAACAAACCTGGAAGTTGTTAAAACTGTATTAAAAGCATTAGGTAAATCTGAAGATTTAATTACTTATGTATCAGACCGTAAAGGACATGACTTAAGATATGCAATTGATCCAACTAAACTGGAAACAGAATTAGGATGGAAACCAAAATACACATTTGACACTGGAATTCCACAAACAATTCAATGGTATTTAGACAATAAAGAATGGTGGGAAAATATCATCTCTGGTGAATATCGTAATTACTTTGATAAAATGTATGTAGAAAAAGGAAGAGTTGACAAATAAAAAAGTTTAATGGTACAGCATCTGCTGTACCATTTTTTAACACCTTAAATCACCATGATCAGCGTCCCAGCAACAATTGCCAGCAGCCCAATAAGAGCTCGCTTTGATAGCCGCTCATGAAAAACAATATATGAAAATATAATCGTTACTACAATACTGAGCTTATCAAGCGGAACAACAACGCTGGCGAGCCCATCCTGCAAGGCTTTATAATAACATAACCAGGATGCTCCTGTCGCCAACCCTGACAGACAAATAAAAATGAATTCAAATTTTGATATTTCTTTAATTGTATGCTGTTTCTTTGTCACAAAAACCATGACCCAGGCCATAATCAAAACAACTCCTGTACGAATAGCCGTTCCAAGATTGGATTCTAAACCCGTAATACCAATTTTCCCTAAAATAGATGTCAAACTGGCAAAAACCGCTGAACCAAAAGCATACAGCAACCAGTTTTTCCTCTGATCTTACTTTGGCTGGACATCTTTCTTTTCAATCATCATTAACGTTCCTATACCAATCATTACTATACCCATTGCCTTTAGCAAGCTGATTTCTTCACGAAGAAAAAGAAATGCCAATAAAATGGTTAAGATCGTGCTTGACTTATCAATTGGAACAACCTTGTTGATATCGCCTAACTGTAAAGCTTTGAAATAACATAGCCAGGATGCTCCAGTTGCTAATCCCGATAGAATTAAAAAGACAAACGTTTAAAAACGAAGACAAACGTTTGAAAACGAATAGTTCCAATCTGATCTTGCGACCCCACAACCAGAACCATCACCCACGAAAAAACAAGAACAACAATCGTACGAATAGCAGTCGCCACTGTCGAATCTATTTCCTTAATCCCAATTTTTGCTAAAATCGATGTCAATCCCGCAAATAACGCTGAACCTATCGCAAACATAACCCACATAAATTTTTATCCTTTCAGCTAATTATATTTATCGTATGTGTACTTTTCTTTCTTTTCATCATTATAGCATAACAAAAAACAAAAACCGTTATTATCTGATATTCAAAAAACAGGGGCTGACCTAAAATCTCAGCTCCTGTCTTAAAAGATTAACTGTTATTTTCAGCGATTAAACTGATAGATATGTTCATCAAGATAATCCGAACTTTTTTGCACTTCCTGTTCAATATATTCCACACCATACTTTTCAGTAACCGTCTGCAACGGCGAAAATAAATTGGTGCCTAAACCTAATTTATTACCTTTAATCTCAAATCCCATTGCTGCCAAAGTCGTAGGAAACATATCCATTGCTGTAAATGTCCTGTTTTTTATGTTTGCGGTTGTAACTTTTGAATTAATGATACAATTATATGTTGTTCTAGTATAATCTTCAGAGATAAAATCACTATAATCTGTTGCCATAGTTGTGTGGTCGCCAATGATCACGATCGTTGTATTAGCAAACCAACTTTGCTGACGACACCAGTCTACAAATTCATTGACCTGTTTTGATTGACAGGCATAAATGTTTTCATATCTGTTATCATATGTAGTTGGACACTCACTGCAAGTATAACCACTTGGCATATGACAATCCAATGTAGCCATAGTTAGATTAAACTTCTGTTCAGTTGCTGCCAATTTATTTAATTCTTCTTTCGCATTCCTAAACAGACACTGATCATTAGCTCCCCAATCAGTCCTTTCACTTCGGTAAACTCTGCCTGTTTCATTCAAATCATTAAAATCAACAATTTGAAATTCACCATGTTGTATAAATAACTTATCTGTTCCTGCAAATTCTTTTTGCGAACAGATTAGAAGTTCCTGAATATAACCTCGTTTATGTAATATATCACCAATTGTTGTCGCTCCTGGCATAAAACTGTCATACTGATCCATTGTATTTAAAACATCTGTCTTCAATGGCAATCCAGTTGATTGGGCTACCATCGAAGCAATCGTCCAGTCTGTGCCTGCAAAAGAAATTGCTCCTCCCATCTGTTCCTGATGTGAAAAACTGATATTATTCTGTGCCAGCTGTGTAAGTTCTGGCAAACAGTTTTTTTCCTTTAATCCACCATTATTTTTATCCATAAATGCATTTTCATACGATTCAAGATATATATAAATCAGGTTATTTGTATTATCTCCCGTTATGACTGCATCACCTGCATCCTGATAAATAATACTGTCATCTCCAAAATATTCTTTCTCCGTTATTACCTGTTTTTTAGGTGCCGTATAAATATCAGTCTTATTGTTTGCATTTTTTAGATAACCAATAAACCCAAATTGCTGATCAGCATAAAAAACAGAACCAACCAAACTTATAACAGCCAAAAAACTGGCAATAATCTTTCCTTTCAGTTGAATTTTATGTCTAAAACGATAATGTCCATAACCAATAAATACACATATTATCAAAGGTAATAATATGCATTTCAAAAGATATGAAATGACAACACTCATATCAGTCCCATCCAAAGAGGAAAATATAGTATATATAATTTGATCTGTCTTCACATTCCCAAAGCTATCAACAATCCATAATGTCGTTAAAAAAGAACACAAAGTCAAAAACAGAAAAACATAAAAAAAAGATGTTACAATCAATACTTTTTTATTTTCCATACCATCACCAATATGCATTATATCATAACTATCACCAAACCGTTAAATAATTGTAAAAAAAATGTTAATTCAATCGAAAAAGGATTACCTTGAGATAATCCTTTCCATTTATCCTATTAATCTAAATACATTTTCTGCTGTTTCAGCCAAAGATTCATAACCATCATCCAATGCCTGAACCAGTGTTTTTGCTTCATTAGTTATTGAAAAAGCAGCCGTTAATCCCGCTTCATATAACGCATCAATATCATTTGTTACTCTCCCTGCAAAAGCAATAACAGGAATATCTCTTTCTTTAGCAATTTTTAATATTCCAGAAATTGTTTTACCATTTTGTGTTTGACTGTCAATGTTTCCCTCTCCAGTCACAATATAATCTGCATCACAACAAAGCGACGCAAAATCCGTCAATGTCAGAATCGTCTGTATACCACTTTGCATTTGTGCTCCCAACAAATAGAAAGCTCCATCCATACCTCCAGCTGCTGTTGGTTTGCTCCTTTTTGTCTGCCAAACACATAAGTTGCACCATCCTTTCCAGTAAAAGGATTATCTACATCACTTAGCACAATGAGCTGACAATGCTGCAAAAGCTCAAAGCAGCATGACAAATCAATCTTTTCTAAACGAACAAGATCTTTTACTTCCGCGATGCTCTTTCCTGAAGTATCATAGAATTTTGCTCCTAAAGCTCGTAACAATCCTAATCCTCCATCATTGGTTGCACTGCCTCCCAAACCAATATATATTTTTTCTACATCATGTTCCAATGCACTTTTGATCAATTCACCAACGCCATAGGTAGACGTCTGCATCGGATTACGATCCTGAGGTTCAATTTTATTCAAGCCACAGGCTTCTGCTACTTCAATTACAGCACTGTTTTGCTGTGGTAATAATAAATATTTTGCCTTGATTTTCTCTTTTAACGGTCCCTGTACATTCACTTCAACAAATGAACTTGGCAAAACTTGTGCAATTGCTTCAATCGTTCCTTCACCCCCATCAGCCATAGGAACCATTTGAATCTGATATTGATTACCTGATTTAATAATACCCTCTTCGATAGCATGACATGCCTCCATGGCTGTCATACTTTCTTTAAAGGAATCTGGTGCGATGATGATCTTTTTCATTTGATATACACCGTCTTTACTTCATTATGTTTGATCTGCAGTTCATTAATACGATCAGCAAGCACTGTTTCTTCATCCAGTTTCATTTCTTTCATCGTATCAAAACATCCTTTGATAACAACTTTTTCATCTGCATTTAAGGGATTATAACCTCTTAGGATATAACCTTCATCATACTCTGATTTTTTAAGTGCGCTTAAGATAAATGCAGGCTGGTCAATCGTTAAAAAGCTGTAGTGATATGGAACCTGGATCGCTGGTTCATTTAATTTCATCGCATTATAAGGCATCTTATTATACGTGATAACTGGTGTTAAATATTCTTTGGCAGCTTTAGCAATTTCATCATTATTAACACATGCCAAGGCAAAATCGTAACTGTTGATGCCCAGCATCTGCTGATCTGGAGTCGCCATTTTGATACCTGATGGTCTGCCTGGTCTTCTTAACAGTTCTTCTTTACCCAGATATCCGGTACATCTATATAAAGTTATCGCTAATGTCTGTTCATCTATTGCTTCATATTCCCTGATTGAATCAGTTAAAAATGACAGACGGTCATTTTTCATTTTTACATAGCTTAACATTGGATAAATTGCATCAGGTCTTTCGCTCCAGTGTTCTTTTTGCCATACTTCAATGGCTGGATCACTCGTCTTTCTTTCAATTGATCCAAACTGATGATCAGCCAACGTGAACTGCGATGCAACTGTTTGCGGTATATACATTATGACACGATGATCTTTGGCCTGATTGTCAACCGTTGCTTTGATTTGAATAGCATTTGATTTTTTTTGCAGGTCAATATCTAATGTTATATCAATATGACCATTCATTTTTCGACTTCTTCTTTCTTCAAGATCATAAGGAACTTTCAGCTGAAATGATACAGTGGCATGATCACTGTAAGGATAGTGAATGATTTTCTTTTTCGCTTTAGCGTCTCGCGAAGTGATGATCCAGTCATTTTCTATCGGTGAATAGTCATAGCCATCACCATCATCACTGCCATCTTCCATTAACAGAACCTGATCATAAACTCTTTGTGTTTCCAAATCTTTAATCTGTAATGTCCCATTATCATTGATTCTAATCTGATAATATTCATTTTCCATCATATTTGTCTCTTGACTATCAATTTCCTGAGCTGTGTCATTCTCAATGATAAAGTATGTTTTAAATCCCATTGCTGGCAGTTGATCTTCCAATTCAATTTCATAGCGTACAAACGGATCATAATTGCCATAATGAACAATCTGTCTGTCAATGAGACCGGCATCAACAATTTCTTTACTTAAAACCGAAAATGCTATCGGATTTTTATTTTCATCAACCAGCTGAAAACCTTTCATTCTGGTAATGATTTCTCCTTTGATAATTCCATTTCTAGCATAAGGTAATAAATTGAAAGCTGTCAGTTTATCTAAAGCTATTTCTTTAGACATCGCATCAACAATTTTTCGTTTATAGAAATCAATCATGCGGTCAATCTTTTCTTCTGCCAAGACAAAACGATGATAAATTTCTCGATGAACTTTATCACTGCAGCAACAGCCAATGGAATCATGAGCATGATTTTTCATCATTTCCTTCCAGATATATTCAATAGCACCACTGAAGTAATCAAAGCCTAAACGATGGGCAATAACTGCTAACGGTTCAAGAATATTCGTTAATTTATATTCTAAGCGTGTATTATAGGATTTAATATCCGCTCTTGATGAGTAAATTGAACGATGTACACGCATATATTTTCCATCCAGAAATTCTCCTGTTAACGTTGCATAATCATCTTTTGTTTCTAGTTCCTTAAAAACACTTTCATAATCGCTTAAAAAGAAATTCTTTTCTGGATAGATCTTTTTTAATGAATCCATGACTTCAAAAATATTTTTCTGAATTGGCATCTGATCATGTCCATTTGGCACCAGAATATGATCTCCAGTTGCTCCTTTATCCAATACTGGCATATATTTAGACATTCTTTCTTTAAGCGCTTCAACTTCTACAGGAAGATATTTTCCAATTGCATAACCCAAAGGCAACAGCTGACACAAAACACGTGAACCATTATCACTTTTATGATAAAATTCAGTTTTATCGGTTCCCATTCGTTCACTGGTTCCACGCCAGAAGATACTTCTGGTAATATTAAATCCATTGAGAATCATTGGCATTTGTGCACTTTGACCAAATGAATCAGGTAAATACCCTATTTTCATAACTGGTCCCAATGATTTGCAATCTTTATGTCCATAAAGCAGATTTCTGGTAATTGACTCTGCTCCTACGACCATGGCATCCGTTTGGGTATACCATGGTCCTATTCTCAGTTTTCCCTGCTGAACCAGCTTTTTCAGTCTTTCACGATTTTCTGGCTTATAGGCAAAGTAATCCTCTAATACTGCTGTCTGTCCATCCAGAATATAACACGGATAATCTTCTCGTGTTTCCAGCATTTCAAAAATTTCATCCATATTATTTAATAATAAATATTTTGATTCGTCTGCAGAAAAGTACCATTCACGATCCCAATGCATATGTGGTACGATATGAACCTGTTTTGCCATGATGATCCTCCTTTACTTATTTTTCGCTAATTTCTGCTGTCTTAAAACAATTAATAGTACCGATGAAACGATAGCACCAATCACTGCTGCACCAAACCAAACAGCCATTGCTAATGGTAATGAGTCTGCTTTTAAAACAAATAGCGAGAAAATTCCAGCTCCTGGTACATCTAAGCCAATATTAAACATCGCCACAATTGCTCCACATATTGCCGATCCTGTACAAAAGGGGATAATGACTCTGATTGGATCGCTCATCGTAAATGGAATTGCTCCTTCAGTAATTCCTGCTAACCCTAATAACCATGTAGAATTACCAATTTCTTGTTCTTCTTCTGTGAACAGTTCTTTTTTCAGTTTTGTTGCAATTGTACAAGAGAAGGCAGAAACCATTTTAATTGATGCAAATGCACAGTATGGCATCAATACACCTTCTGCCATAGCTGCAACACAGAATGCATAAGCCGCTTTATTTACCGTTCCACCCAAGTCAAATGAAACCATGATACCGATTATCGCCCCTAACAATGCCGCATTTCCTCCAGACATTGATGTTAATACATCAATCAGTGCTGTATTTAAAGCTGCAATTGGCTTTCCTAAAATAACCAGTAATACTACTCCAACAATCATAGTTGTTAAAACCGGATAAACAACGAAGCTGACAAATCAAGCAAATGTTCCTTTAGCAGGAATATATTTTTTTACATAACGTGTGGCATATCCGACAATAATCCCACCTAACATTCCTAACAGGAAGCCACCATTGACCATGTTGGCACATAACCCAGCAGCAAACCCTGAAGCAAAAGCTGGTTTTTCCGCAATCGAATAAGCCATATACGCTGATAAGACTGGTACCATTAATGTACTTAACAGACCACCACCCATATTTTTGATCAGATACAGCCATGTTCCTTCGGTATTCAGCAGTTCTGTAAATCCAAACAGTCTGGCAAAGATAATACATAACGCTGAGATCATCCCTCCAGCCACAATCAGTGGTACGACATGAGAAATTCCTGTCAATACTGATGATTTAACTGTTGCAACAAATGTTTCAGGTGCTTCCTCTTCCTGTTCAACATATTCTCCTTTTTCGCTTTGTTTTGCTTTTTCTAAAGCTTTTTCAATAATACCTTTGGCATCTTTTAACGGTGCTGATACTTTGGTTTTAACCGTTGGCAAATGGGCAAATCTTTCTTCTTCCTTAACGGCAACATCGACCGCAAAGATGGCAGCGTCCGCATTCTTTAACAGTTCACTGGTATGACGGTCCTCAATCCCGTTGGCTCCTTGTTTTTCAACATAAACACTGACACCCATTTTTTCTCCTGCTTTGATCAAAGCTTCAGCTGCCATATAAGTATGGGCTATTCCCGCAGCACAGGCAGTCACGGCAACGATAGACTGATCATGAACCTGTGTTGTATTTTTATTAGCGTCATCATCCAGTCTTTCTAAAAATTCTTTTGTCGTTTTTGCGGCATATAAAGCTTTTGTATAAGTTTCATTTGACATTTTCTGCATCATTTCAGCCAGCAGTTTCATCTGTGTTCCCTCTTCGTCAACAGCCGGGATTGCCAGTAAAAAGACATATTTTACTTCATTTCCTTCAACAACGCTTTCCCATGCAGATACTGGATTCTGTAATGTCATGACCGCAAACGCTGCTTCTTTGACACTTTCATCTTTACCATGAGGAATAGCCAGGCCCTGATCGATTCCTGTTGGTGTCAGACTTTCACGATACATAACCGCTTTTTTAAAAGCTTCTTTAGATGTAATATTGCCATCAGCATATAATCTGTCAATCAAATAATCGATGATTTCTTCTTTTGTTTCTAAATTCCCATTTAAGGTAATGAGATTTTCATTGGTTAAATGTGATAAATTCATGTTTTCCTCCATTTCTCCGCGCTTCGCTGCGTGGACACAAATATTTAATCAAAGTTCGAATTTGTTATTAAGCTAAATATTTTTAGAAGAATACTAACAAATTTGCTTTTATCATAAGCAATATCTGCAATCTCATTGTTTTTTTCGATTAATAACAAATTTTATTTTCACACTTCTCCTCCTGTATACTGTTCATATTTTCAACCGGTTTCCTAATACACCTAGATTATAGAATGGAAAAATTTCTAACCTGATTTCTTTAAAAGAATACACATTATTGCAGACAAAACAAAAAAAATGTGTATTTATAAACAAAAAAACTGGATATTATATCCAGTATGTACGCCAGAAGACTTCTGATAACTGCCTTAACAATAATTCCAGGCCTAAACGATCCGTTACATTATAACCATTGACCATACGTTCTTCTCTCCAGAAGAACATTAGAATATCTGCTATTTTTGATAGTGAATTTTCAGAAAAGTGCTTGATTGAAATAATACATATGCCTCTTTCTTTCGCTTCCCTGGCCACCTTCAGCAAACGTTCATTTTCTCCAGAAACACTGATAAAAAACAGGATATCCTTTTTATGACAGTGTTTCACCCGATAATCAATATCATGATAATCCACATAGGAAACACTATTTTTATCCTGACACATCAGATTTTTAACCATCATTTCACAGCTGGTTCGCGAATCACCCACACCTATAAAATGACAGGTTCGCGCATTTTTTATTTTATCCGCAACCAAAAGCAACTGATCATAGCTGATCAGATCTAATGTTTTCATAATACTTTTTGGTATTCTGTCATACATAATTTCCTGATCATGTTTTTTCTTTTCTTCAGCTAGCAATACCTTAAGTTCTGCAAACCCCTTATACCCCAGTTTTTTACAAAGACGCATGACAGTATTAGGAGCAGTATAATTATCGGCAGCAATTTGTTTGATCGTAATACTATTAAGCTCTTCACGACGTTTTCTGATATAGTCAACGATCATATCATCAGTATCATTGAGCTGAAATTCATGAAACAGCACTCTTTCTTCAAAATTCATATCATTATATCTTTTTTTGTTTTATTATACATCATCTAAAAAAAACGATGTATAAAATCTATACACCATTTTGATATTTACGCCGTTTTTATTTTTCAAAAATCATTGTCACACCATTATTTTCAGCTGTTAACTGATTATCTTTAATTGTAAAATCCTCAGGATCGCCCTCAATAGTAATCGTTACAGTTGTTCCATTTTCTTCATATGTTCCTTCACCAGTCTGTCCATAAATATCTGCTGAACAAGAACCATCGCTATTTAATGTAATTGATGCTGATTTTCCACCTGTTGCCTGTTCCCACATAGTATCTCCAGGGTTAACAACAATTCCATTATACTTCATCTGTACCAGTTCATAAGTTCCACTGATTCCAGAATCACCTGAACAGGCTGTTAAGGTCAATGCCACCAACAAAGACATCATCAAAGTTAAAATCTTCTTCATTTTCTTATCCTCCCAAAATATAAATAGAATACTTTATACAAATTTTACCACAAATAACATTATTATTGCATAAAAAATTATTTATTTTTTATAGACAGCTATAGAAGATTTATTTAATCATGGCTTTTTTGAAAAACTCTATTTTCATCTACAAAACAATGAATATCTTTGCTTGTCTTTCAGATTGAACGCTTTCATGAACTGTATTCCATTTCGATAATAATCACTTTTAAATATACAAAAAACAATACCACGGCTATTATTGTTTCTGAAACCGTATGTGAAAAAAGAATACCTGATATTTTGAATAAATACGACAATATCAGCATACATGGTATGTAGATTACAATGAGATTGAAAACGACCACAATCAATGATATTTTCCATTGTCCCGTGACCTGAAGGATACAGTTCATTCCCTCAACGATACAGATACCAAAAAAAAGCATGGGAGTTTTATTTTCTGCCTCTTTTTATCTCTTTTCCTGTAAACGGATCCATATATTCTTTTAAACTCAGCTGGTCATACAGTCTGTCTTCTGCCAGCTGACTCTATATGTATTCCTTAATAACTTTTTCATTCTTCCCTACCGTATCAACTTATACCGATAAAACAATTATGCCGATTAAATTGAGATAATCATTGTATTATCATTAGTTTTTTATTGATTTATCGGCATAAAACTTTTGTAATTATCTTAAGGAGGATGATTACAAATGACAGATTTTAATACT
>CASETM010000050.1 GCA_949290865.1 uncultured Bacillota bacterium | reverse complement strand
CTTTCATTAGACATCCTCCTTTGATTTTATATTCAGCTGCCAGGCTAAATATATCTTATCATTGGAGGTTTTTATTCACAACGCTTAAGCTAAAATCTTACCACGCGCATAGCACGTGGTATTCACTTCGTTAATAAAAAAACCTGATTTTTATCAGGTTTTAAACGAATGAATGATCGATTTCGATCACACAGCTATAACGGTTATCTAATTGTGCAACATGATCACTGATTTTTTTCTTTAAGGTCTGATGGTCTATTTCATCATTTGCTGGAATCAGCACATCAAAAATCAGATTGATATGATTCGCTCCCGAAACCATGCGAAAATCATGAATAGAATATTGATCATCGATTCCTTCAACAATTTCACAGACTTGTTTTTTAATGCTATTCAAAAACGGATTATGAATATCGATAGGATCATAATGAATCGTTGTCAGAATGCCAAATTCCTGCTGAATGGCTCTTTCAATCGCATCAATTTCTTCATGAATAGCCATGATATCATCACGACTGTCAACTTCCACATGAACCGTCATAAACATTCTTCCCGGCCCGTAATCATGCATCATCAGATCATGAATTCCAACTGGCTTATCATACGATAAAATAAATTTTTCGATTTCTTTGATCAGTTCTTTATTGGGTGCCAGTCCTAACAGCGGATCGATCGTATCTTTAAAAACATCGATACCTGCCAGAATAACGACCACCGAAACAATGGCACCAATGATTCCATCAACAGGAAGATCAGTAACCAGTGTCAAACATAAAGCCACCAAGGTTGCTGATGTTGTCATGACATCATTGATACTGTCCTGTCCAGCAGCTTTTAAGGTTGATGAATCGATCTTATTGCCAACTGCCCTGTTAAATGAAAACATCCACAGCTTGATAAGAATCGACACCACAAGAATGACTACTGCCACATAGGAAAAATAGACTTCTTCTGGTTCAATAATTTTTAAAACAGAGTCTTTTAAAGCCTGGATTCCTACCAGCAGGATCAAAAAGGCAATGACCAGACCAGCAATGTATTCATAACGGCCATGACCATAAGGATGATCACTGTCAGGATGTTTATTGGCCAGCTTAAAACCAAACAGTGAAGCCAGATTGCTTCCGACATCCGACAGGTTATTTAATCCGTCAGCCATGATTGCGACGGAATTTACAATAAAACCAATACCTATTTTAAAAACAACCAGAACAATATTGCAGATGATTGATAAAATGGAACATAGCGTTCCATACTGTTCTCTTACCTGTTTATCCTGATAATTCAGATAATCCTTGATAAACAGCTTTGCAATTGAAAAAATCATGATTCCAGATCATAAACAAATAAATCTTGTTTATTTACCTCTACCAGATTTGCTGCCAGCAGTTCTTCAATATATTTATTGATTTTTTCCTGATCAACCTGTTTGTTGGCTAAGATCGCCAGTGACTTTTGAATATTAGGATTATTAACTTTGATAAAAGCCATATTGTCAGCCTGTCGGTAGCTGGCATTATTCATCAATGTATCTAAAATAGCCACATAAGCTAACTTTGTTTCTAATCGCAGCCCTTTATAACCGTTAAATAAAACTTTAGGCATATAAAATTCTTCATGATGCTTATCAGTAACGATTTTTAAAGTTAATTTACTATATAATTCCATAATCATTCTCCTTTGTGTCCATACATTATACCATAATAAATAAAAAATAAAACACCAAATTTATGAGGCTGGTAACACTATATAACAAAGTAATTGAATAGGGGCTAAGAATTAATATCTTTCGCCCCTTTCACAACACCATGCGTAGGGTTCCCTACACGGCGTTTCATAAGTTTATAGTTTTGTAATAATCCAGTGCACTTACAAACCCAAAGCTTTTTAATCTTTCATTTGTCAGTGTTCTAGCGAGTATAAAGCTATTGGCTATATGCCAGTAGCTTT
>CASETM010000049.1 GCA_949290865.1 uncultured Bacillota bacterium | reverse complement strand
TTTAAAGAACCAAATGTTCAAGGAGGAGGCTAAAACCACTCTATCTCTACAGACATTATAATATAGATTTTATAATCTACGAATAATGAGTTTATAGATATCTCTTAACAAAAATCTAAATACAAGAAATGTAGTTAAAAAATATCTTAACTACATTATACGAGGAGGAAAAATAACTTGAAAATCAATAAATCTAATAAAATGACTTTGGGTATGTTAGTTACAACCATGATGATAAATTCTCAAATATCACCGGTTGCTGCCATCGAACATGTCAAAAACAACAGTTACTATCATTTACAGGAGACAATAGTCAATCCCCAAAGTGGCCAGGATGTAACAGTAAATGGTGGAAATCTATCTTCACAGAATTTTTCATCATTAACAGCAGCTCTGTCAGCTATTGAAAATGATAACGGACACAACTATACAATTCTTCTCAATGATGATGTTCAGCTTGAAGCCAATCAAGGAAATAACATCGTTGTTTTGCCACACAAAAATATTGTGATCAATGGTAACGGTCATCAGCTGTCACAGCCTGTATCTTCTCGCAATTATATTTATTCTTATGGAAATTTAACTTTAGGAAATATTAAATTAGATATGAAAAAAACATATCTATATAATTATGGTGAAGGTGTCACCATCGAACTGGATGGATATGTCACAGGCAGCATTGAACTGATTCGTGACCAGTCTGATAAAAACAGCAGCAAAATGAATCAAATTATTATTCATTCTCCTGTCAAGAAATCAATCGTTTCTGCAGTCAATGGTAACGGAAAAAATGGTACAACCCAGATCATTTTAGAAGGATATGGTTCAAAAAATGTACCAGCTGCAAAGAATGATTATCCTGGCATTGGTTCATCTGCTGACAGCGCTAAACCCGCAGCCTTTATTTTAAAGGATTCCTATATCAATGCTGACTATGCCTACAACTGGGGAAATCTGTATATCGAAAGAGAAAGTGGAATTGCAATTACTGGAACGATGCAGTATGCGATGATTGCCAATTTTTACGTTGCTGATGATGCTAAAGCATCACTCATCGTTAAAAAGTTTACCAGTGGTTTTGGCTGTTTAGAGATAAATGGTGAGGTCACTGGACAAACGGAAATTCTCATCGATGGAAAGACGATGCCACAGGCTGGTGATCAACTGATAGAAGCAAAAAATGCCAGTGAAGATGCTTTCGTATTAACCGGTATTCCCAGAATGACTTTAGTCAGACAAACTAATGGAAAATATCTGGTAAAAGAAAAAAATATGTTTCAGTAAACAGTGAAAACTTATCCACAAGCTATCATCCTCTGAATGAAACCATCCAGACTATTAACAGCGCTATTAAAAACAGATCAACTGAAACATATACGATTAAGACATAACCATAAGCGATGATTTGGTCTTACCTGATACCGCAATCATTATTGCCAGCAATAGCCATACGCTTATTGCAAATGATCATGTCGAAAAGATCGATGTCACAAAATCATTATTGATGACAAATATAAAACTGTCATTGTCCCAAACAACCTTGCATTATGCTCCTGTTTCTGGAAAGAAATCGTTTTATTGAATTAAGCGATACTGCCTCAGGTCATGTTGGTAAAATACTAGATGATTCACAAAACAGCTATCTTGACATTAAATTATATAATACCGTTCAGATAGATAAAATCATTGACACCAATCGTTTAAATGGCAGTCGTTTAGCTGACCTGTATCTGACAAACTACGGTTCAGAAATATAACCATATGATATATCACAGCTGACAGAAAATCTTGCAGCAGTAGAACTTGATCACAGTTCCCTGTCATTATCTGGTGATGTATCACAAATTGATGTTATTCGTACAAAAAAACGCCCATACCTATGCTGGTATCATGATTGATAATGATATGACCATCAATAAATTATCTATTGGCAAAAATCCACAACTTAAAATCATCATGCAAGAAGGCAAAAAACTGACAATTGAAGAGAAAAGCAGCTTCGATAACATTCATATTCCTGTCTGGATCAAAGGTTCATTAACCGATGGTCAAATAATCGTCCACTATCAGGGATATGCAAACGATAATACCGAAAACATGTTTACTGTACTTGATGATGATGCAAAGATTTATTATCATCAGGAAACGAAAAGCCACGAGATATCTTTAGCTCCACAAGTTAAAGTCATCAAGGAACAGTCGACCGAACAGAAAGACATTTTCAGCAAGTTTGCCTTACAGATCAGTGGTCACTTGCTGAAGGAGAAAATACAATCGAAGTTTATGATAAGACAATCACTCATACATTATATCATTTTGTCAATGATACAACTGCTCCTGAAATCACATATACAATCAATGACCAGAAAATTACCATTACTGGTAATAAAACTATCATCAAACAGGATGGCTGGAAAAAATAGATGATCTGACCTGGTCTAAAGACATCAATAATGAAAAAACACTTGATTTCAGTGTTTATGATTTGGCTGGCAATCAGACAAAACTGCATATGAACATCTCATCTGGAAATATTACCAACCATCAGTCACAACAAACGACGAATTCAATAAAAACAGGCAATCATTCTCCAATCCTGTTATCTACCATAACAGCATTGTTCTCAATTTTAATGATTTTCTGTTTAAAGAAAAAAACACTGACAGAAAAGAATAAATCTTATCTCATCTCTACAAAATAACCGGCATCACATCATGCCGGTTTTTAATGCTCATCAGTATTTAAAACATAAAATTGACAGCTATACCTTAACAAGATAATCACCACAGACCCAGCCACTTGGGATCTTAGCCCACTGCCCATACCATTTTGAAACCGTGACCCGGGTACCATTTAATAACCCCCCATTAGCATTGGCATGAGCCTGTCCATCAGCGGTTAATTCTGCCTTTACTTTTCTCCTACTACTGCCATCATGATCAACTCTTACGATTAAAGCTGTTTTCACACGAACCTCATATGTCCCTGTTGGTTTCGAAACCGTACCCGTTTGAATCTTTGCACAATACTGACCACAAACCCAACCAGTATCGTTTACATATAACCAGCCATTGTTTTCTTTCGTTACATAAAGTTCTGTCCCATTGGCATAAGTTGTTATTTTCTGACCATCAATATGTGGCAACGTACGACAGTTGACCCCACTTGGTGTATTGACTTTTACATGATAGTTAACATTTTTAACTGCTGTTGGAACTTCTTCTGAAGCAGAATGAACTGATCCATCATAGTGAGGAATAACATAACCTCTGATAGATGGATCACCAACAGCAATCGTTCTTCTGCCAACAGCATTCTTTTTATTTCCTTCTAAAACAGTAATCTGCTGATCAGCCACGCTTTCGACAATACCAACGTGATCTGGCCAGCCATTGTGCTTATCCCAGTCATACATGATCAGCATTCCTGATGTAGGAACGATGTCATCATTTTCTTCCCATATACCCATATTCTTAGCCAGTTCTATCGCTTCTCCACAGGAACATTCCAAGGGACATAAAGCAGCAAGATTTACTTTTATAAATACCGCTGAGACATAAACCATACACCAGTTATCACTGTATTTTACCCGATAACCTCTTGCCAGTGTCACATGCTGATTATATGCATCGATGATTTGCTGGTAGGAACCATCACTTTCATTGCATCCCAGCCACGCTCTGGCCTGATTTAATACCTGATCGACATCACTCATTATCATTCACCTCCTTATCATTTCATTTTCTCATTATTCTGTTCTTCATCCTGTGCATTGTCTTTGTTGATCAGTTGATCAGCAATCTCCAGACCTTTTACCAGAACGGAAGGCACATGATAACCAGCTTCCACCAGATTTTCAAGAATGCTTCTTGTTTCATTGATCAGCAAACTAGCCAGAACAAACCATCCCAGTAACGTTGTCACACTCAAATCGATGCCCAATGTTTGTCCTAATTCCATAAAAATAGCACTCAATGAAAAAGCGACCATGATCATTAGCCAATAACCAATTTTTTTCACAACACCCTGCCATCCTTTTTCTGAATTGACCTTTTTATTTATTTTTGCTTTCAGCCATCCCGTTATCCAGTCAATAAGATTAAAAAAAAGAAATGCTGCAAACAGATACCAGTGTTGTCCAAAAACAAAAGTCAAAAAAGCAATCACTGCACCCATAATGGCATTAAAAGAATCCATATAACGAAAATTCACCAGCACATTCATTTTTTTCATGATCCTCACCTTCATTAAAAATTAACTCTTAAACCCATCTCTTTCATTTTATTGATAAATTTAACTGTTATTTATATTGAAAACGGAAGATATAAAATCTTCCGCTTTCGCCATATCTATCGCGGTTCAATTGGCTTATGCATACAGTTATTAATCAAAGCCGGGTTATAGGCATAATAATTCTGCTGATCTAACTGACTTTTTACATATTCCAATGCTTCAGCAAAACGCTGATAATGAATAATCTCGCGTGTTCTTAAAAAGCGAATCACTTTATTAACTTCTTCGTTTTTGCTTAAAGAAAGAATATTGTCATAAGTTGTTCTGGCTTTCTGTTCTGCTGCCATATCTTCTGTTAAATCAGCAATAGGATCCCCAACAGACTGGAACGTATCAGCTCCAAACGGTACTCCTGCACTGTTTACTGGATAAATTCCTAAAGTATGATCAGTATAATATGCATCTAATCCGCCATTTTTAATATCTTGTATCGTTAATCCCTTGGTCAGCTGATAAACAAGTGTTGAAATAATTTCTACATGCGCCAGTTCTTCAGTACCAATATCTGTTAACAATGCCTGAATACACGGATAAGGCATGGCATAACGCTGAGATAGATAGCGAAGTGCTGCTCCCATTTCACCATTCGGTCCACCAAGCTGTGAAATAACAATTTTTGCTGTTTTGGCATCTGGTTTCGTAATATTTACTGGGTATTGCAGGCGTTTTTCATATAACCACATACTGATTCTCCTTTCACCCAAGGAAATGGCTCATTAATATAACTGTCAATATTGATCCCATCTCGATTTGTCAGGGCACCACCTTTTTTAGAATAATTCTTTTTAGCCTGCTGCAAATGTTTCATTCCTTCTTCATAATATTTCTTAGCTTCTTTGTCACAGGGATGCGTATCTAAAAATAACGTAACATCCTGAATACAAAAATCTAACTGACTGATCTGTAATAACATATCATTCATGGTATTTCACCCACGGTTTATTAAGCTGTTTAAAAATCGTCCCAATGTCAAATGCCTGTTTCATTGGATAAATATCTATAAATGACTGTATTTTTATAGATGATATTGCTAAAGCTAAATCTTTCATTTTTAACCTCCTCAAAAATATCATATGTGATAATTTTTTTACATTATAGGGCAATTAACTATTGCTTATTTAAAAATGTTATGTTATATTATTAAAGCAAACCCATTAGGGGTATAGTTCAATGGTAGAATACCGGTCTCCAAAACCGTTGATGTGGGTTCGACTCCTACTACCCCTGCCATGAACGGGAAGTAGCACAGCTTGGTAGTGCACCTGGTTTGGGACCAGGGGGTCGCAGGTTCAAATCCTGTCTTCCCGACCATTTAGATGAAAGTTTTGGGGCCATAGCTCAGCTGGGAGAGCACCTGCTTTGCACGCAGGGGGTCAGCGGTTCGATCCCGCTTGGCTCCACCAAAAATTAAATATGGCGGGATAGCTCAGTTGGCTAGAGCATTCGGTTCATACCCGGAGTGTCGGGGGTTCAAATCCCTCTCCCGCTACCATTATGATGCGGAGATTTACCCAAGTCTGGCTGAAGGGACTGGTCTTGAAAACCAGCAGAGGATTAACGTCCTGCGGGGGTTCGAATCCCTCAATCTCCGCCATTTTTAAAATTTCATATCGCGGGATGGAGCAGTCTGGTAG
>CASETM010000048.1 GCA_949290865.1 uncultured Bacillota bacterium | reverse complement strand
GTAATCATCCTCCTTAAGATAATTACAAAAGTTTTATGCCGATAAATCAATAAAAAACTAATGATAATACAATGATTATCTCAATTTAATCGGCATAATTGTTTTATCGGTATAAGTTGATTTATGCCGATATCGGCATAAGCTGACATAGTATCCTCTGCACCAGAATTCTCTGTTTCGGTATGCAAATTTCATATTGCCAAATCTCTGAAATATCATCAGACTGCTTTTCCCTTTCAGATAGCCCATAAAGCTTGATACACTGATTTTTGGCGGAATGCTCAACAGCAGATGAACATGATCTGGACATATTTCTCCTTCAATGATTTCTACTCCCTTCCATTCACACAACTGTCTGATGATATCTCTAATTTCTTCTCTTTTGTCTGCAAAAAATATCTTCCTTCTATATTTCGGTGCAAATACTACATGGTACTTACAATTCCATTTTGTATGTGCTAAACTATTTATGGCATTATTTTGATCTTTCATTTTAATGTCCTCCTATTGTTTCTGTTCTTTTTTGCAAGCTGGCAGGCTTACAAATAGTCTAGCACAATAGGAGTCATCGCTTAAGCTCTCTAGAACCACACGACTATCGTGTGGTTTTCTTTATACAAAAAAGATATCAGACAGTCTGATATCCTCTATACCGAAAGAAATAAAAGAGTGACATTGATTTATACTTCCAAAGACATGATTCTTAAAACATCAATGTCTATCGATAAAATTCATCAGTTATTAAATCAGGATTTTGTCAGAAGTCATGAAAGCTATCTGATCAATATGAATTACATATCTGTCATACATAAACAGGAAGTTATTTTAAACAATAATAAAAAGATACCAATAAGCAGAAAATATAATCGTGATGTAAAAATAAAATATAACAGATTTTTAATAAAATAATCTTAACTTTCACTCATTTTAAAGTTTTATTCATCATTTCATCATCACATATCAGTTCACTTAGAATCCTTTTTTCTAAGTGAACTGATTAAAACATATGTCCTATAGCAGTCATAATCAATTGAATTTCTCCAGTTTATCTGCAAATTTATTTATATTTTATCGAATCGATAAATATAAAAGTTTTACATATTTGTAATGCAAATAAATTGTCGCTTAATAATTTTACTCATCCTAACTTTATTCAGAACATAATTTTAAATTATAGTTTACAATATTTTATATCTCACTCTTATAATCATAATCATCATAACCAAGTATCTCACTAAAAATAATATCTATTGCGATATCATGTAAGATTTGTGTTCTTTTAAGAATCCATTCAAAATCAATATTAGTAACAGTATAGTTTTCTAGATCATTTATTCCTTTTACTTTTTTAAAGCTTATCTTTAAGCAATTATTTTTTAGATGGTATCC
This sequence comes from uncultured Bacillota bacterium, assembly GCA_949290865.1. Lineage (GTDB taxonomy): Bacteria > Bacillota_I > Bacilli_A > Erysipelotrichales > Coprobacillaceae > Faecalibacillus. Next base: position 9,582 of record CASETM010000048.1, on the reverse strand, counting down.
AGCATGTACGTAATGATTTCTTAAACAGATAATTTCTTGACTGTATTTGGCTATTTGGTTTTTGCTTAACTTTTCTTTTTTATAATTATTTGTCATACTATAAGATATAAATTGTGTTTTTATATTAGGAATATTTTTCTGCTTATAATAACATTCTATAAATTTATAATAAATCAAAAAATTATCTTCAATATCCCTTGACGTATACAAAACAATGCGTGGAATATTGTTTATATATAACTGATTCTTTCTTAAACTTATATGATTGTAAGCTTTATTTAAAAAATCAATAAGTCCTTCTTTTACACTACGATTTCTATGATAATTAATATAATTAATTTCTCGAAAAGGACATACACATTCATAAAATGTGTCATTAATATATAATTCTATTTTATTAATTAAAAATTTATTTGGACAATATAATTGCATGAATGTATTGAGTTCGTTTATATAACTATATACTTGGTCATAATTTATTCTTCTAATCAACTCTATCAGAACAAAACCATTAAAATCTATTTTAATATTATGTTCTTTCTGTGAATATTTACTTTCCCAAACATCTCCAATAGAAATATTTTTTATATTATTTTTCTGCAATTCTACAGTATTTATAGTACTTTTCTTATTTAATTCTATTATATATTTTTCATCAGTTTCATGCCTTTTTACGCTGGGGCATCCAAAAAGATTTGTTATAAGATAACTATAAATTTTAATTTTTTTAACTTTTGGCGTTACTGGTAAGTCAAATAACTTTGAATACTGATTATGTTTGAAAAAAAATATAGATTGAAATTTTGTTTGACATTTACTATCAGGCGTTCCCCACGAATTAATGTAACCATTATAAAATGCATTTTTTAAAAGCAGATAAGTTTTGTTTCCTTGATCGATGATATAGATATCTCTATTTTTTATATCCATATTATTAGATATTATTATCTTTTCTTTTTTTAATTCATCATGTATATCATAATCAATCGTTACATTGACAGAATTATCTTTAATATTATACTCACACCTATAAGATTTTTTTAAATCCGAATCAAAATAACATGTTGCCATTTATTTCTCCTAATATTTATTGTTTTTTTATTTAATTTCTAGATGATTTTTAGAATAATATCTATTCTCATCTATTCTAATTCATGAATATCTTTAACCAATAAACTAATTTTCATATTTCTTAATCAGTATCTACCAATTAACCCATAATACTTTTCAAAGAAACTTTTCAGTTTTTGAATAACCGTCTGTTTCTTTTTATCACGTGATCCACCACCAAAACGTGATACTGGTGGTAAGATTTTATCAACATCAGTTCCTGTTGTTTTAAGTACACCATCTCTAAAAGCATTATTTACAAATTTCTTTGTTTCTTCCGGTTTAAGTCTTTCTTCATTGATCAGTGATTCAATATCTGCTTCTTTTTGTTCTTTGACATAGTTTTGCCAATCAGTATTGACATCTGAGCTGGTATTAATTGTCGCAATAAAGTTTTCAATTAGTTCTTTTTTAGAACGTAATTGTAAACTTGAACGAATGGCTTTATCAATAGCTACCAGTATTTCCTTATCCTTACAGTTTTCTTCATGATATTTAGCAACCAGCATCAATATATAGTCAATATTGACTTCTACCTGTTTAACCAGTTCCATTTCAAAAACAACATCATCTAGAATACTGTCTTTATCACCTTTTTTTGGTTTGATTTCCTGATAAATATCATGATAATTTCCCGTATAATCCTGAAAATCAATTGGTGAAATAATTTCATTACCTGCAAACTGATCAAAAGCTGTTAAGATATTACGAAGACGTAAAATATTACCAAATAAAACCAAAAAATCTTTCTGATTCTGTTCTCCTATAATCTGTTGACCTAATGGGAAACGAGAAAGCAGTTCTTCAATTCTTTCTTCATATCCTTTTTGCGTACGTCCTTTTTCATCAACACAGCCATAATAATAATCATCATATGATTTTAACAAGACGATACCACTTGCTTCTTTATCACCAAATAACTGAATGGCATCATTAGTTGCTTTTTCTAAATCTCTAAAACAAACAATATTACCATATGTCTTTACCGAATTTAAAATACGATTTGTTCTAGAAAAAGCCTGAATCAAACCATGCATCTTTAAATTCTTATCTACCCATAACGTATTTAACGTTGTCGCATCAAAACCAGTTAAAAACATATTCACGACAATTAAAATATCAACTTCTCTATTTTTAACTTTCTTTGAAAGATCTTTATAATAATTTTCAAATTCTTTGCTGGAAGTATCATAATTTGATTGAAATATCTTATTATAATCATCAATCACCATTTCCAGAAAATCACGAGAGCTTTGATCTAGTTTTTCTGTATCAAAACTTTCATCGCTTAAAATACCATCTGCATTGTCTTCTTCATTTGGCGCAAATGAAAAGATAGTAGCCACTGTCAAATTCTGATGTCTTTGTGCAATCTGTTTTTTAAATTCCAGATAATACTTCTTGCAGGCAGGAATCGAACTTACGGCAAACATCGAGTTAAAACCATTGACACGTTGTCCTTTTAAGCTGTAATAAGCATTACGTTTCGTTTTCTGATCAAAATGATCCAATATATATGTAACAACTTCACTAATACGTTTTGAAGATAATAAAGCTTCTTCGGTGTCTATTGCATTTACTTTTTTATCACTATTATCATCTTTTTGTTTAATCGTATTAATATAATCAATTCTAAATGGTAAAACATTTCCATCGTTGATTGCATCAACGATCGTATAAGTATGTAGTTTATCGCCAAAAGCCTGCGCTGTTGTTCTTAAATTTGGATTTCCACCCGTTCCTGCATTAACCGAAAAAATTGGCGTACCAGTAAAGCCAAAAATATGATAATTCTTAAAGTAACGATGTACTTTTACCATCTTTTCTCCACGTTTGATCGTGCCACCAACAATACGGGTATGCATATCACCAAACTGACTACGATGACATTCATCAAAGACCAGCACAATATGTTTATCTCTTACTGGATGATCTGGATTTTTAGTAATAAAAACATGGAGTTTCTGTATTGTTGTAACGATAATACGTGAGGTGCTGTCTTCTAGCTGTTTTTGCAAAACTGCTGTATTTCTATTGCTGTTGGCTGCTCCTTTTTCAAAACGGTCATATTCCTTGATAGTCTGATAATCCAAATCTTTACGGTCAACAACAAATAATACTTTATCAATATAAGGTAAGTTTGAAGCCAACTGAGCCGTCTTAAAAGACGTCAGTGTTTTTCCACTTCCTGTTGTATGCCAGATATATCCTCCGGCTTCAATCGTTCCTGTCTTTTTATAGTTCGTTGATACTTCAATACGATTAAGAATACGCTCTGTTGCGACAATCTGATATGGTCTCATAACCAGCAATAGTTCTTCTGTCGTAAACACACAGTATTTTGTTAAAATATTTAACAGTGTGTGTTTAGCAAAAAAGGTTCTCGTAAAATCCACCAGATCAGCAATAATATGATTATTGCCATCAGCCCAGAAAGACGTAAATTCAAAGCTGTTTGATGTTTTCTTGCTTTTCTTTTTCGCTGAACTGATATTTTCTTTAATATGACTAAATCTGGTCGTATTAGAATAATACTTCGTATTCGTTCCATTAGAGATAACGAAAATCTGAATATATTCATATAATCCTGAACCAGCCCAAAAACTATCTCTTTGATAACGATTGATCTGATTAAATGCTTCCTTTATCGCTACACTCCTGCGTTTTAATTCAATATGAACAAGAGGCAAACCATTAACCAGAATCGTCACATCATAACGGGTATCATGTTTACCACCATTTTCTTCGTATTGATTGATCACCTGTAAACGATTATTATGGATATTCTTTTTATCAATCAGTGAAATATTCATCGTTGTTCCATTTTCACGAGTTAAATTTTGAACATAGTCTTCCTGAATCTTACGGGTCTTTTCAACGATTCCTTCATTATGATTAGCAATCTTATGCTTAAAAAAACTATCCCATTCTTTATCCGTAAAACTATAATTATTTAGCAGTTCCAGCTGTTTTCTTAAATTATCAACCAAATCACTTTCCTGATGAACATCAATATATTCATATCCCTGTTCACACAGCATCTTAATAAAAGCTTTTTCTAATGCTGCTTCACTTTGATAAGAATCTGAACGTTGACTTTGTGGTTCATATTCAGCAACCACGGTACTTTCATTGGTTGATAAAATCATGTTATAAGTACTCATTTTATTTCACTTCCTCTAATGGTTTAAATGTTAGTAGTTTATCACGATAATACTCATACTGTTTCTGACGGGCTTCTATTTCAGCAGGTAACCCTTCACTGATGTCATTACAAATTGAGTGAAATTTATCTAAAATATTTGCTATTTTTTCTTGAACATCCAAAGATGGTAGAGGAATTTTAATTTCCTTCAAAGATGGTACACTTGAATGGACAACTTTGCTTTTTACTTTACCTTTGCTTTTTTGAAATTGTGCATTAGTAGTTGATAACACATATGCCATATATCGAGGATTTTGCTTATGTTTCATAACAACAGTATCTCCGCCGGCCATGCATCTTTCTTCCCCTAAATAAACAATTGATTTTGCAATTTCTTCCACATTCTCTCCAGTTATTGCGAATATAATATCTCCCTTTTCAAAATATTTAGGGTTTGTTACAACTTTCTCCATAGTGTGAGAAATACACTTTTTAAAATAAATATTGTAGCTTGTATAAATTTCACCATAACGAACACATGGTATACCTTCATCCGTTACTTCATTCCTCTTAATCCCTGCTCCTCGATAAATTTCTGTTGCAATATCACCTAATTTAACATTAGGTACTATGGTATTATCAAAAGTTAACAACTTATCTTTATAATATTCATACTGTTTTTTTCTTGCTGTTAGTTCTGCTGTTAGTTCTGCTGTTAATTCAGCTGTTAGTTCTGTAAAAGTATCCAAAATACGAACGATTTCTTCTTGAACAGGAAGTGGTGGAATAGGAATTTTTATATTTTCAATGCTAGAGATATGAACATGCGGTATCCCACCGCCTTTTTTTGTTGAATAAATATATTGTTGAATATTTGTTAAATAATAAAACAAATATTTTGTTACTACTTCTCCTCTCCCTTTAATTGAAAAAGCATCACATACAAAGATGGGTATATTCCAATATTGTACATACCCTGCTCCTGCACCACTCCCAGAAACAGTAATCGTTTCCCCATCACGATTAAAAATATTACAATAATAGGCAGGAATTTTCCCCCCTGAAATAACAGGTATCTCACCTTCTATAATGTCCTTTCTAGTTATAGATGTCCCTCGTTTCATTTCTGATATTTCTTTAAGAGCTTTAAATATCACACCATTAGGACATAATTCATTTATCAATTCTTCTAACTTACTCATCATTACTACCCTCAATTTCAGTAATAATTTCATCTATCTGTCTTCTTAAAACTTCTTCTCTAGCAACAATTTCTTTTATTTCTGCATTTAACTTCACAATATCAATAACTTCTCTGGTATCTTCTGGCTCTACATATGTACTAACTGATAAATTATATTCATTGTTTTGGATTTCTTCATAAGGGACACATCTTGCAAAATAGTCTATATTTTCTCGTGATACATATTCATCTACGATCTTTTTTATATTTTCTTCTGTTAATTTATTATTATTTGTTACTTTTACACATTCATTAGAAGCATCAATAAATAATGTATTGTTATCAGCTTTATTTTTCTTTAATACCATGATACATGTGGCAATACTTGTGCCAAAAAACAGATTACTTGGTAACTGAATAATACAGTCTATAAAGTTGTTATCAATGAGATACTGACGTATTTTCTTTTCGGCACCACCACGATACATAATTCCTGGGAAACAGACAATTGAAGCTGTACCATTGGTTGCCAGCCAGGCTAGTGAATGCATGATAAATGCTAAATCAGCTTTGGATTTAGGTGCTAATACACCAGCTGGTGAAAAACGAGAATCAGTGATTAATACCGGATTACTGTCTCCTTCCCATTTGATCGAATAAGGTGGATTAGATACAATAACTTCAAATGGTTCATCATCCCAATGTTGCGGATGCAACAATGTATCTTCATGAGCAATATCAAATTTATCATAATCGATATCATGTAAAAACATATTAATACGACATAAGTTATATGTTGTTAAATTGATTTCCTGTCCATAAAACCCTTGACGAACATTATCTTTCCCTAATATTTTTGCTGCCTGTAAAAGCAATGAACCAGAACCACATGCTGGGTCGTAAACTTTATTGACTTCACTTTTACCAACAACCGCTATACGTGTCAGTAACTGTGATACTTCTTGTGGTGTAAAAAATTCTCCACCACTTTTTCCAGCATTTGAAGCATACATACTCATTAAATATTCATAAGCATCACCAAAAGCATCAATAGAATTATCTTTATAATTGCCTAAATTCATATCTGCAATCCCATCCATCAGTTTAACAAGATTCGCATTACGTTTAGCTACCGTTGCTCCCAGTTTGTTGCTGTTGACATCGATATCATCGAACAATCCTGCAAAGTCATCTTCACTGTCGCTGCCTTTAGCCGATCCTTCAATATGATTGAAGACTGATTCTAATGTCATATTTAAATTTTCATCATTTGCTGCACTCTTTCTAACATTACAGAAAAGTTCTGAAGGAAGAATAAAAAAGCCTTTTGTTTTGACCATATCAGCTCTGGCTTCTTCAGCAATTTCATCCGATAACTGCGCGTAATCAAAATCATCATTCCCTGCTTCTATTTCTCCTTCATTAATATAATTTGTGAGATTTTCAGAAATATAACGATAAAACATCATACCCAGCACATAGCTTTTAAAATCCCAGCCATCTATACTTCCTCTTAATTCATCAGCTATTGCCCATATGGCACGATGCAGTTCTTCACGTTCTTGTTCTTTTTTGATATCTGTCATTTAAAAAACTCCTTTTTTAATAAATCTATTGTCATCATTTTACTTTTTTATCAGTATAAATGTTATTTTTTAGCTTATCATTTTTATTATATCTTTAATTTTTCATAATTTGTATGTTTTTGTCTGATATTTGTATGTTTTATTTTAAAAAATAATCATCTTTTTTGTGATTCATTATTTATATATCCATACATTCAATTATAAAACCATTCATACATGGTTATTATCATTCGCTTTTCAAAAGACAAATTTCTTTAGTTATTCATTCATCACGCTAAGTGTATTGTTTTTGAACAGCATAGCTACTATCTTTAAATAAGATTTTTTTGTATAGTTATTTCACTTCCGTGTTTGGCGCTTTTTTACTTCCGTGTTTGGCACTATTTCCTTCCATGTTTGGCATTTACTTATATAATAGAATTATGTTCACCTTACATACTTTATTTTTTACCCATCATATTTTATTAGACGATCACATCAATCAACAACGGTTCAATGATTCCTCCAATTAAATAAAATTTGGTAAAAAAAAGGACCCCATCTTCCGAGATCCTTTTTTATTATAGCGTATCTAACTGGATTATTTTAATTCAGCGAAATATTTAATAGTTCTAACCATGTTAGAAGTGTATGAGTTTTCATTGTCATACCAAGCAACTGTTTGAACTTCAGTAGTTCCGTTATCCATTGGTTTAACCATAGTTTGAGTTGCATCAAATAATGATCCATAAGTCATACCAATGATATCAGAAGATACTAATGGTTCTTCAGTATATCCAAATGATGGAGTAACTGCTGCTTTCATAGCTGCATTTACTTGTTCAACTGTTACATCACCTTCAACAACTGAAGTTAAGATAGTAGTTGATCCAGTTGGAACTGGTACACGTTGTGCAGAACCAATTAATTTTCCATTTAATTCTGGGATTACTAATCCAATAGCTTTTGCAGCACCTGTTGAGTTAGGTACGATATTAACTGCAGCTGCACGAGCTCTTCTTAAGTCACCTTTTCTATGAGGTCCATCTAATACCATCTGGTCACCAGTGTAAGCATGTACTGTTAACATGATACCAGATTTGATTGGTGCTAAATTATTTAAAGCGTTAGCCATAGGTGCTAAGCAGTTTGTTGTACAAGAAGCTGCTGAGATAATTGTATCTTCAGGTTTTAATGTACCTTCGTTTACACCGAATACGATTGTTGGTAAGTCATTTCCAGCTGGTGCTGAGATAACAACTTTTTTAGCTCCTGCATCGATATGAGCTTGAGATTTAGCTTTAGATACATAGAATCCAGTACATTCAAGTACTACGTCTACTCCGATTTCTCCCCATGGTAATTCTGCAGCGTTAGCTTTAGCATAGATTTTGATTTCTTTTCCATCAACTGTGATAGAATCTTCACCAGCTACTACTGTATCAGCTAATGCATATTTACCTTGAGCTGAATCATATTTTAATAAATGTGCTAACATTTTAGGATTAGTTAAGTCATTGATTGCTACAACTTCATATCCTTCTGCATTAAACATTTGTCTGAATGCAAGACGTCCAATACGTCCGAATCCGTTAATTGCTACTTTTACTGCCATTTTCTTATTATTCCTCCTTGTAAATAGCTTTTATATGAATATTATAAGTCAAAAGCCTTGGAAAAGCAACTATTACAACTGACATTTCCGTCAAATACAAATAGAAAGCCCTTTCCCTTTTTTGCATTATAATGACCAGCTTAACATTTTATAAATTTTGTCATAATTAGCAAAACAATAGAAAGAATAATTTCTCATTTTCAATTCTATAATTACTAATGGAGGTTATTTTATGCATCTTATACCAACCGTTATTGAAAAAGACACGCAAAATCAATATGCTTATGATATCTATTCAAAACTTCTTGAAGAAAGAATCATTTTATTGACCGGACAGATTGATGACAAAATGGCCAGTTCTGTTATTGGTCAGCTGCTGTATCTGGAATCACAGGATGAAAACAGCGATATTTTCATGTATATCAATTCCCCTGGCGGCTGCGTTTCTGCCGGCCTAGCAATTTACGATACCATGAATTTTGTTTCTTGTGATGTCAGTACGATCTGCTGTGGCATGGCAGCCAGCATGGCCGCCGTCATATTAAGTTCCGGAACAAAAGGAAAACGCTGTTCTCTGCAAAACAGTGAAATCATGATTCATCAGCCCTTAGGAGCCATCGAAGGTCAAGCCAGTGATATTGAAATCAACACCAGAAGAATGATGAAACAGAAGGAAAAACTAACCAGGATCTTAAGTCAAAACACATCTCAACCTTATGATAAAATTTCCAAAGATTGTGATCGTGATTATTTTCTTGATCCTGAAGACGCTTTATCATATGGTCTAATTGATGAAATCATTAAATAAAAAAAGGCATATGCCCAATGTCATTAAGTTAAGATGATGACATTTTACCAGAAGATAGTATCTGTATGATATTAGCTTCTGGTTTTTTATATTGTTCAAGCTGAAAAAGTGCAGTATTGATACTACATTCATCAAAGTATATAATATATACGATTG
>CASETM010000047.1 GCA_949290865.1 uncultured Bacillota bacterium | reverse complement strand
CAGAACCTGTATGAAGGATACACTGTCAGCGAACATACAAACAAAATCAAAAGAGTTGGAAATCCAAGAGGAAACTATAAGAAAAACAGCGGTCAATGATGACCGCCAGAATATACTGTCCGCATACCTTTAAATTAAAAGCGGGGTGAAATTGCCCCACTCCTGATTTAAAGGTTTTCATTTATAACCCCACGCTTATTTAAAGCGCCATAAAAAGAAAACACACTAATTTATTCTTAAAATTTATGAATTTTCTGTCTCAAGATACTGTACATAATTAATAAATATGAGGTTATTATAAAATATCAACTGTTATTTTGCAATTTTGAAAATATCATTATTATCATATAAATACATGCATATTTCATTTTGTTCCGTATCATCGGCAGTAAAGAAAGTCATTGTATCAAATACAGAAAACATGTATATCTCAATGTCTGGCAATAGTGTTTGAATTTCCTTCGTTTCAAGTGACATGATACTGATGCCATGCCCTCCAGAAACAGTATAATAAAGACTGTTGCCATTGATTTCAAAACAGTTAACATCTTCATTTACCAGCAGTTCCTGACTTTTATCAGTTCTGTTGTAGCGATAAAGATTGCCGTTTCTCAAACTTGTATAGTAAATATCGTGTTTATCAATACAGACTGTAGAAACCAGCGAATCCATGCAGACATGATGTTTTCCGTTACTGATATCCAGTTCTTCCAGCTGATGTTTGTCATTGATGAGATACATCTTTTGATCTTTAATCTCTATGATGTGACCTGGTTCATCTAGAATGATCTCTATCTGATTGTTTTTCATTCTTTCGATACGGTTGTAATAGGTGATATAGATCTGATGATCTTTAACATAGATCTGCCCTGGATTGTTATAGAGAGGTGATGAAATCATATTTCCCAGAATATCATATTTAACAAGATCATCAGTATACATTTTCTGCTGTTCAAATGTTGCTGTATCAAGTCTGTAAAGACTCCACTGATTGTCATTCGTGGCAGTAAAATAATAATACTGATGATCCATGAACCCTGGTGAGATGTTGCTAAGATCATCAAGTACATTTCTGTTGAGCGAGTATGATCTTCTGGATTTCAAGTCGATCAGCTGATCAATGTCAACAAGAAAATCAGCATTCATGATAAAACCGTTGCTGTTCTTGTAGGCCATATCCTGATACTGTATCTGACTGTTTTGACAACCTGTCAGGATCATGCACAGACAAATCAGCAATGGCATCTGAAACAGTTTCTTTCTTCTCAGAAAAAGAAAGATGATCAATAATGCCAAAAGTCCAAAGGCAATGAGCAAAACAGTTTTATCAGCGGGCATCACTGCTGCAGCATCGTTACCGATATTCTCTGTAAAATATCTGTTTGGATCAAAGAACCCAACAGGAAAGAGAACATACATCCATTTGAAATTCCCGAACAGTTCAAACGATACGATATAGACCGCAATCTCGATAATGCTCTGTTTGATGCTGCCCAGCCTTGTCTTTAAACAGACAATGGCAGTGATAACTGTTAATATGACAACGGCTGTCCACTGCATGACAAAACAAACAAGCAGATAGCTGATCATGTTCCCCTGAAAATATGTTCCCGCAAACATGCGGGTGCTTTCTACTGGTGCCATCAGTTCCGAAAGATATTTCAGATCAAAACGGCTAAAGAAAGTCAGCAGTGAATAAATAATAAAGATTGCTGAATTGATCATGATCAGAGTAAAAATTTTCGTTCTGATCAGACGTTTTTTACCACCAGACGTTGTTTTTGTCAGCAGATACATCGATTCTTCCCTTTGAAAAGAGATGATGACATCAAGAATAATGATGATAATGATGACATAAGGAACACTGCGATTAAGATAGCTGTTCATATGCTCTTCGTTGATATAGAGTCTGCTGCTGTCCTCTTTAAGATAGTTCGTGTATGCCAAAATATCCTCAAACACGCCTGAACGATAATGATATTCATTGATCTGCTCCAGTTCTGCGATATACTGCTGATCACTGATCAGGCCATCTCTGTAATTGCTGTACAGAGAATCACTTCTGTCACTGTATTCTCTGATATGGATACTTTCGTCATCAATAAAATCCATTTTTTCAGCAGTCAGCTGACCATGAAGATGTTCATGATAATACAGATAGTTCTGTCTGTCCAGATCATTTGCATTGTCTTTTGTCATCATGCATCCTAACAGGATCTCAGCTGCCACAAACAGGAGCAAGAGCCAAAAACGGTTGTACACAATGTTTTTTTTCAGTTCATATCTAATCATGATGATAGCGCTCCTTTCTTACCGACAGATAAAACAGCCCAATCAAAGTCAGCATAGACACCAAAACAAAAATAAAGATATCATGGATATAGCTGGAAAAGATTTCGTGAACAGAAAATGTCTTCAGCATGTGTATTATAGACAGCGTTCCGTCATGATCAACGCACAGGTTCTGCCAGATCATCAGCGAAGCAGCAAAACTCAGTACAATAGTAATATAGCCTGATCTGATCTTTTTTGCCAGACAGACAATCAAAGAAACGATAATTAAAACCAGTATCATTTTTATACAGGCACTGACAATCATGAATGCATAAAGCGGCATTTCAAAATAAGACATGCTGTAGGCTGGCAGACTGTATACAGGATTGGTCAGGCCATCAATGCCATATATAAAATGAAAACACAGACAGTCACAGGCAGTAAACAGCAGTGCTGTCACAAAAGCAAAGCCCGTCATGACAAGATAACGCACCAGCTTCAGTTTGTTACGGCCGTTTCTGGTAATCTGGACCAGCATATGCATTTCATAGTTTCGGTCATAGTAGAGATAGTGAACACCACCAAGGATGATCACAATGATCATGAAAACAAATGACTGTGAATAGCCAAGATATGCTTCAGCTCCCTGAGTATCATAATACGATGAGAGCTTTCTGTTCTCCAGTCTGTCTTTGAGAAACAGTGAAAACTGATTGGTACTGCCACTTCTTTCAATATTTTCATCGATGATAACCATTTTTGCCTTGATCATATCCTGATAGTCATAGACTCTTTTGACATCGTTATAAACCTCTTCAAAAGCATTCATGTCACCATAGACATATCCAGTGTAGGTACTTGGATCTTTATGTTCTGTATCAAAATTACCCGATTCAACGAGATCTCTGTTTTTCTTGAGACCTGTGGATAAAAAATCCACTTTTTCCTGAGTAATGCGACCTTCTACATTTTTTATGATTTCTTTTTTGCCGTGATAGAAATCGTCATCAATCGTACGGTAGTGAGAAAGAAAGATATAGCCGATATTGACAGCAAGCAGCACAGCCAGGGCAATGATGATCTTTCGATCCAGCAGTTTCCTGATCTCAAAATGTATCATTCTTTTCATTTTTGTCACCAAAATAATACATATAGATATCTTCGATATTCGGCTGTGCCTGCTGTCCTATTTTTTTATCGGAAATGATCCTAATCTTGTAGGTATGATGATCTGTTTCACTGATCCTGACAATCTGCATCTGTCTAAACAGACCATCCAGTTCATGCTTTGAAACTTCTAGTTCCTGAATCGCATCACCAATCTTTTTAAGGATCTGGGCCTGTGTGCTTTCTTCGATGATCCTTCCTTCCTTTAAAAGAATGATCTTGTCAGCAATATATTCTATATCTGAAATAATATGCGATGAAAAAATAACGATTCGATTTTTTGAAAGCCGAGAAATGATATTTCTGAATCTGATCCTTTCCTTTGGATCGAGACCAGCTGTCGGTTCATCCAAAACCAGAAGTTCGGGATCATTGATCAGTGCCTGAGCGATTCCCAGTCGCTGTCTCATTCCGCCTGAAAATGCCTTGATCGGTGTATCTTTTTCTTCACTTAGATTGACGAGCTGAAGAAGTTCATTGACCTTTTCATCGATCCTGTCTTTTTCAGTTTCTTTCAGCACACACATATAGGAAAGAAAATCATAGGCCGTAAAAGCCGGATAAAATACCGGATACTGTGGCAAATAGCCAATTTTGGCAATATAATCATCACTGGCAAAAGCCACTCCCTGATCAGGGATGATTTTTCCGTTTTCAAATTTTAGCAGTGACAGCAGGACATGCAGAAAGGTTGTCTTACCGGTACCGTTAGGACCTATCAGACCGTACACACCATTTTCCAAAGTCAGGCTGATATTTTTAAGGACATGTTTTTTTCCGTAGAATTTGTCCAGATTAGTGATTTCTATTTTCATGACAGATCGACCTCGCTGATTTCGCTCTTTACACTTGATTCACCAGCAGGTATCGTATAGAAGAGAATCAGTTTTTTATTTTTTTCATCATAACATGATCCAACCTCTACGACCTCCTTTGGTATGCCGTCTTCACAGATCTGCTCTTCACCGTTTTGATAAAGAAGCAGCTTGGCAGTATTTCTGCCCACATCGTTATATGAAATGACAATGTCAGATTTTGGAAAGTCCATATCATAACTGTTATATGATGATTTCAACTTGACGGTTTGTGACCGATTGTCATTAACATCATAGATGATTGCTTCTTTGGTACCATGTTCATCATCATTTCTTAGAACGTCAACAAGAAGCATATGATCATCTTCAAATAAAGAAGAGATGCCATCCTTTTGAAACATATCGATCTGATTCGTTTCAATGTTTATCCTTCCATAGGCATTCGATCCTAATATTTCAAAATCTTCAGCATATATGTATCTGCCATTAAAGCCAATATATCCGTCACAGATGTAAAGCTGATCAAAATTCATGATCTTTCCTACACTGTCTGAAAGCTGATAAATATCTTTTTCAATTCCTGTTTCCAGATTTCTAAGAACGAGCATGTTTTTTTCAGAATTGACATAAGTCATCTGTTTCAGATCCTGAGACAGGGATACAGCAGGTGAACCAGCAGCTGTGCTGAATTTAATAGCAAACTGATCAAGATCGATCTGCTTGATTATTTTTAGCTTGTCATCATAGACAGTGAAATCCGTGCTTCGTTTGATATAGAATCCATCGTCAACAGTAACGATAGAAGCATTCGTATTGTAATTGTCATCATCTATCTCCTCTAGGATGCGATAATCCTTGCTGTCGGCAACAACGATCTTTGAAGGAGATATTTCTGTATTGTTGAAGGCCACAAGAAGAATGATCAATTTTTCTCCACGACATGCGATGTCGCTGATCAGGTAGTGTTCCATCAGTGAATCCAGGGTATTTCCTTCTTTTGTATTTTCTGTTGTCTGATCTTTCTGGGCTGTCGTATCTTTTTCACTGGTGGTTTTGCTGCAGCCTGTCAGTAAGACTGTTACCAGTAAAAATATGATGAGCTTTTTCATTTGACGATACTCCTTTCGGACTGATTGAGCATGACATAATCATAAGGATCCTGGATATCTGCAGGAACGATAACGAAATAGATATTGTCATTGTTTTTGTAAGCAGATTCTATGGTCACGCATGAATACTGATCTTTCTGTAAAGAAACGTTATATGTATTGATCACCTTGTTATTATTGAATTCCAGGATACGATAATTTCCCGCTTTTCCATAGGCTTCTATTTCTACCGGTTCATTTTTTTTGAGACAGCCTTGTTCATCTGTATTAACCATTTCAACATAGACATTACTGTCTAACATATTGATACCTTCTTTGGTATGTTCTTTGATGACTTCAGCAGGAATTTCCCGAAATTTGACATCGACATCTTCCGTTTTTATGTTTTCATCTACAGAAGGTGTATTCATTTCCAGATAAACGGTTGCTGTTGAACTTATTGTATGATTATATCCATATTCTTTGATGTCTTTGATTTGTTTTGATGGATTCTTTACCACAAAGGCATTTAAATTACATTCTGTCTTGGCACTGTCGATCTTTGGTGTCAGCTTAATGGACAACACTTTCTGATCTCCGGTTTCCATATTCAAGGTATACATGCTTGTACTTTTCCCTTCTGTCTCATATGTCTGAACGATCCCATCTACTAGAAATACAAGACCAAATTCACATTCTTTTCCAGTATTTACAATACGATAATCAAATATCAGTGGCTGACCAACATAACTCCATTTTTCAAAATTATAATCAACGAGACCATGTTCAAATGTATACGCCTCATCTTGTTGTATTTCCTGCTCCTGAAAATCAATCTCTTCGTCTTGTTCATCATTATTTGACTGACATCCTGGTAAAAAAATCATCATAAATATCGCAACAAAACTTATTAATAGTTTTTTCATTGGTATATCCCCTCCTTTTTCACTGACAAAATGAAAGCAACTCTCATATTAAATATGACTTCATAAATTTTTCATTTTTTAACTATATTCCTTTAAACATTCAATAAACCACTATGATAGAATACTGCAATCATATTTTTACTTTCTAAAAATCCATTGAGTTTATAAAAAATGCTTTTATTTATACATTGAAATCAAAGAATTCTTATAAAATATTTTTTCATCTGCATGTATCTTACCATGAAAAAATTCATACCTATTCCATATGCCTGAAAACACCAATATCTCTATTGTATCTGGTAGTAACATCATAAGCTGTGTTATTTCCATTTTTAGATTTTTATCATCATGCCAAAAAATAATACGCGTCCATCCATTCATAATTATGTCCAGGTTGTTTTACTAAATGACCACAAACAGATTACTAATAAACCAATATCAGTACTAAAAACAGATATTTTCCATCAGCTTCTTCATATGAATATAACTGCGCTTTAAGTTTTCTAAAATCATCCTGTGTATCTAGAAATATTTATCTGTTTCCATTAATTCAACATTAAACATATCATTGACTTCTCTGACAAAATCATGAAAATACTGAATGAAAGATACTCCTTCTTCCTCACAGGAAATACATAAAAAAGCTACGATCATTATTAAAACAATTTTTATCAATTGAATCGATTTTTTAGTGTGTGATAAAATTTCAATTATAAATATGAAACAGCAATTATCATTTGATCATGATCAATCTGTCCACTTCTATGAAAATAAACAAAAAATCAATCCTTGAAAGTCACGGTTATTAAAATATTATCAATATTATTGTTTTCTTCATCATATGGCTTGTCTAAACTTATTGCTTCATAAAAAGTAATTGCTTCATCATTAAACGCATATAGACGGAATAACTGTTCTTCAGAAACATCTTTAATTTCAAATGTTTTCATACCATATGAAAGCTGATTGGCACCACTTAATTCATGTTCATAGCTACCTATATCTCTTGAGTCATATCTAACCGAATCTTTTTCTTTAATCATATTATTTTCTCTGGCACAAAAAACAATCACATGATTTTGTACTGCACAATCCACATCGAAGTAATTGTTTTTTTGTGGTTGATATTCTATTGTCGTTAATTGCTGCCAGTGATGATTTTCCTGATTAGCTTGATACATATGAAAAACTATCGTTTGACAGTCGATATCATTGACATCATAACCTAAATTGACATGATATTCTAAAACCCCTGAAGAACATCCCGTTAGTAAAACAGCTAACATTAAACATAAAATCGAAAGTCTCTTTTTCATAAAATTCACCTCTTCTTTCTTCTTTTGATTGTTTGTTTTTATGGACTATGGATATTCCAGAGCATATTTAACTGCTATCTATTTTTCAATATAGAGCGTATTAAATTTTATTATTATGCATGAATAAGCCTCTTAAGATCATGTTTTTTCTATATCAATTGATGTTGTTAATTAAAACGATGAAACTTCTTATCTACTTTTATCATACCATATGCTCTCATCAAACAAAAACAAAACTGATACAGATATAACTGTATCAGTTGAAATTAGAAAGTTTCACTTCAATATTTTTTCAACAGTTTCATATTAAGTTCTGATCTTGAATGTTTTTGGTGCCAAACGATAAACAAGTATCAGTGAAATCACGATATATATCACACTTATTGCAATTGTAACAATACCAAACATAAATGTTGGCAGTTTTTGTCCCATCATAAAATAACAGATAAAATACGTTAACCCCTGAATAATTGAATAAGTACTGCTTTTGATTTCTGTTTTAATATTATAGGGCTGCAGCAGATAATACAGAACCAGATAATGAACTGAAAAGAAAATACTCATCGATGCAATAGAAACAATGATGATCAGATAATTCATGATCACATTGGTTCCCCCACTTAAATACAACAGCCAGGCTAAAGATACCCCCAACAGTACTGCAGGAATCAGATTCAACAAAACAACTGTTTTGATCCTTTCCTTAAAAACATTAAGAATAACTCTTGGCGTACGATAAATACGATATGTCAGCATACTGTGATCACAGTTCATAAACATCGCCTGGGTGATCAGCTGTCCACGATTGATCAGATACATCACAAACAGAAAGTATGGCAAAGACGTCATGATCATCATATTGATCATCATTTTTACCTGAATGTTGATGACAACTGCAAAACTTGTCAGGATTGCCAAAACAACAATAACGATCGTCTGTTTTTTGATTGCATCCGTTAAGATCTTACGATGTCTGATAAAAAAGAGTTCGTGAAAAAAAGCATATCCAGATTTCTGACTAGTTTGAGCTGGATTAAAGGAAATCTTCTTTTCTACCTGTTTCTTGACAGCTTTCTGTCCTGTCGCATTTTCCATGACATAGACATTTTCTTCGGTCAAAAGCTGTTTGTAGATCATTTTATATTCATTAAAACCAGCAATATAGAAAGCACTTTTTAATCCCAGCAAAACCGTTAATATCGATAAGATCATAAAAATATGAACCGTGATATAAATGTCCAGTAATGGCAGAGCATAAGCCAGCAGCAGATTTCCAGCAATAATGGCATACGTCAATGCTGTCAGTTTATTTTCATTACTGATTCTTTTTTTCTTTTTAAAATCTCTTAAATTCCAGGCATTGATATTCATTTTCATCATCACGACAAACAGCGGTAATAAAAGACAAAGCCATAAAGGCAGTCCCACCTGTTTTCCCAGAATGATTGAAAAAGGTATCATTCCTACAAACAGCTTCAACAGGGCATAATAATAATTCGATAAAGTATATTTTCTGGCATCCATCTTCATGATCATCATCGCATAATATTTATCCTTTGTAGGATTAAACATATAGGAATTGATCAAGGCTCCATTGATTGTCAGAAAAAACAGAATATGTACAAACAGATCAGAACGACTGCCAACATAAAAAGATAAAGCATAAAAAATCATGATATACATATATAACATCTTGCCAATAAAAACAGAAGCAAGTTCATAAAGAGTACTGATAATATGTGCAAATATTTTCAAACCACGACTCTGATACAGATTTAAAGGCAACATATATTTGATCAATGGAAACTGTTTTAATGAATAAATGATCGTATTGGCACGATAGGTATCTTTTAAACGAAAAGATATCATAAATGCGTGTAACATCTTTAGCCCTCCATCAACGCTTCCAAAATTTTTTCTTTAAATTCTGCATGTGAGAACTGTTCATGATCAATCTGTTTTAAAACACCTTTATTTAAGATAACAATCTCATCACACAGATCTAAAGCCAGTTCCATGATATGCGTTGAAAAAATAATGATATGATCCTTTTTGATACTTTTTAACAGCTGTTTCATTTCTTCTGCAACAACAACATCAAAAGAAGTCAACGGTTCATCCAGCAGTAAAATTGCTGGACTGGCAATGATATTGACCAGCATCTGCATTTTATTTTTCATCCCATGAGAATAATCTTTTAACAGTCTGTCACGGTCTTCTTCATCAATTCGTATCATTTCAAAATAGTCATTAATTGTCTTTGTTTCTATCAAATGATCTTTATTGATATCAATAAAAAACTTTAAAAATTCTCGTGCTGTCAAAAACTCTGGAACATTAGGAACAGATAAAACATAACCAATATCATCTCCAGTTAAAGCTCTTTTTTCTCCATGATCCTGTAAATAATACTGACCATGATCGATTGGCAAATCTTCATTAAGACAGTTAAACAATGTCGTTTTCCCCGCTCCATTTCTTCCTAACAGTCCATAAATTTTTCCTTTTTCAAACGTAAAACAGATATCTTTTAAAACTTCTTTCGTTTCAAATTTCTTCTGCAATCCCTCTATAACAAGTTCCATATCAACCCTCCCATTTTTCAAATACATACAGCTTATCGTCTGTTCCCATCTTTATCAAAATTTTTTCGTAAAGCCAATTCAACAGGAACAATCAACACAACCAAAACTACAACCTGTAAAAGCACAAAATATGTTTCCCATAAATCTAATATATTAAAAAACAATAATGCTACGGTGACTGCCAACATCGCCAAGCCACCAATAAACCATATTTTTCCACAATAGCGATGAGCAAAATGCCAGGTCTCTGCATTTTTCATCGACATGGTGGTTCGATAACCAAATAACGGATTGATGGTCTTAGGTCCCCATTTATAAAAATACAAACCAAAGATAATCATTATCAATGGTATCAGCAAATTCACGAACCATTTTTCCATACTGTTTCCTCCATATATCTCTTGGTAGTGTCAAAAACAGTTAATTATTTTTTATAATTTTTAACCATAAAACCCCATTCTACCTTGGTTTTTTATATATTTTGTTTAATTTCCCCTGAAATTAATCTATAAACTTAACCATTTTTTCTATACAAAAAAGGT
>CASETM010000046.1 GCA_949290865.1 uncultured Bacillota bacterium | reverse complement strand
GATGATTATGAAAATTTATCTGAAGAAGAAAAAGACAGACTCAATAAAATGTTTTATGCCGATAAATCAATAAAAAACTAATGATAATACAATGATTATCTCAATTTAATCGGCATAATTGTTTTATCGGTATAAGTTGATTTATGCCGATATCGGCATAAGCTGACAAAATATCCTTTCGCCCAGAAATGTCTGTTTCCGTACTTGTATTTCATATCTGCATGTCTGTCAAAGATCATCAGTGCTGATTTATTTGATATACCCATGATCTGAGATACCGCATATTTTGGTGGAATCTATACCAGCATGTGAATACGATCTCGACATGCTTCTCCTTCCAGCAGTTTCAGTATCTCTATGATATCTCTTCTTATTTTTCCATAAATGACCAGTCTTCTGTATTTTGGAATGATGACCATATGGTATTTGCATCGATAACTTATGTGTGATAAACTGTTTGTGTCTTTCATTGACAGGACCTCCTTATATAATTTATTCGGCTGCCAAACCAGAATAATTATATCATCGAGGTCCTTTTTTTGTCACATCGCTTAAGCTACCTCACCACGCGTATAAACTCGTGGTATTAAAAACAAATAAAAACCTGTTTTTAAGATTTCTTTATGCTCAAAAACAGGTTTTTATTTCATTGTTCCAGCTGATAAACAAAATCCAGATCTATCGAATATCTGTATGGTTTATGTGTTTTATCAGCAACGATAACTTTTTCATTCCTATTTATTAATCTCACATAGTTTCTAACAGTCTGTTTTGAAATATCTAAGAACTGTGATAATTGACTGACTGTCAATGGTTCTAACGCAAATAATGTTGCTCTTAGAATCAGTTCAATAATGGCGTTACATACGCTGTTATTCAATAATTCCGGAAATTTCTGATACAGAATATCCTTTATTCTTTCATATTTATTTAATGTTGCATCGATATGGTCCTTTAATTCCAGTAGACCTGATAGATAGATTTCTAAAACAGAAATGATAAAAACTGTCAGATCTCCTTTATTTCTTATATCATTTGTTATTTCAAATGCCTCATAATACTGTTTGTTATTGTGTGTACAGGCAATTGAAAACTGCATTGCACATAATATATTTAAATCCCCTGAAAGATATAAACTGGCTAAATATCTGCCCATACGTCCATTACCATTATAAAAAGGATGAACATATTCAAAAAGATAATGAAACACAACTATCCTGATCAATAACGGTATTTGCTGATCATTTAATACTTTTAATGATTTTTCCATCATATCAATAATTCTGTCTTCGCCATTAATTCCTTTATGGATAACTTTAGATGGTGATTTGATTTCAACACTATTTTTTCTAAAAATAAGACCATCTGGTTTATCATCGATATCTTCATCCATAATATCTTTAAGAAGAATTTCATCATACTGTTTTCTAATATCACCAACCGATTGAAGTGGTTCAAAACCATCCTTTGTCAATTTCTGATATTTATTGACCATACCATAAAATCTCTTATAATGTTCCGGTGCAGGCTGATCGATCATATCATTTAATTCTTTGCGGGTACTATAGATACCTTCCATTTGATTAGAACTCTTTATTTCTTCAACCAACGTACTCATTTTCAAAAAAGCTTCTGCTCCTCGCGGAAACTTCCGAGAACTGACTGTTTTTTCTATATATGAATCGATTTGATAAAGACGAATAATCAGCGACAGTAATTCTTCATTAACAGTATAAAAACACTCATAGCCATTATTTAACATAATTCCTAAGCATCTTGTACTTTCGCTATGAAAACGCAATTCATATAACTCATTACATTTTTTTTCATCCATATGAAAGATTTTTTTTAATGATACATACTTCATATCCACATCACCTGCTATTAAAATATTATTATCATAATATATTAAAAAAATCAATATTCTTACCAATATTAATTAAATATAGGTAAATTCCCATAAACATATGATAAAAAAGTGTCTTTTTTATCATATCATATAGTCATTATCTCTATTTATTTTTCTTCTGTTTTATCCAAAGATAAAAATATATCGATTGTTCTCTAATACCCAAGCAACAATGCAGCCTTAAATTTCCAACCAGAAATCTTTTTTCATTCCAGTCTTCATTTTCTATGTTTTCCTCTTCCATAAAAAAACTACATTTCATGTGGTTAAATTAGCATTTATTTTTCTATTTTAATATTATCATAAGCATTAGAATTATCATTATTATTAATTTTTTATTCCATATCAAACACGATTTTTCAACATTATTAACAAACGTATAAAAGCCTTTATCATTTTTATACCTTTCAATATATATAACCAATTATATATTATCGTTTATATCTTTTTTGGCAATAAAAAATATGATTCCTATAGAATCATATTTCTTATCATAGTGTTTTCATTGACAGGCTTTTTTTTATCAAAACAAAGAAATAAAGACAAATGACAATCGATAATATTGATCCTGCCGGTGCAGCCAGTCCCATTGGATATAAAGAATCTTTGACCAATACAGAAGCAAGATATGCACCAGGAATTCTAACAGCTACAATTGAGATCAGATTATGAATAAAAGACATATATGATTTCTGATACGCTGTAAAATAACCACTAAAGCAAAAATGAACAGCTGCAAAAATACAGTCTAATGAATAAGCTCGCAGATACTGCTGTCCCAGCATGATAACCATTGTCTCCTCTTTCGCAAATATCATTAAAATTTCCCGAGAATAGAACTGACTAATCAGACAGAAAACAAAACCAATTCCACATGATATACCTATTCCACAATAAAGCGTTTTTAACGCTCTTTGATGGAACGATGCTCCAGCATTTTGAGCACAGATCGTCGAAACACCAGAAAGCATAGCAGAAGGAACAAGAAACATAAAAGAAATCACCTTTTCAACAATACCAACGGCGGCTGCAACATCTACCCCTCTTCTATTGGCAATGACTGTAATGACCAGAAATGAAATCTGGATAAAGCCATCCTGCAAAGCAATTGGTATACCTATTTTCAATAAATCTTTTAAATATTTCTTTTGCAGATGAAAATGCTGTTTCGTCAGCTGAATAAAGTTCATCTTTTTTATTGCATAAAACAAGGCAAAACAGACACTTAATGCCTGAGCAATCACAGTAGCGCAGGCTGCTCCAATAGCTCCTGAATGCATCGGACCAATAAACAGATAATCTAAAATCACATTGATAACACCGGCAATCGCTACAAAATACATAGGTCGTTGACTGTCTCCCAATCCACGAAAAATATTGCTGATAACATTATAGGCAGCAATAAAAACCGTTCCAGAAAAACAAACCATCAGATACTGTTTTGTTTCCGCAACAGCTTCATAAGGTACAGAAAGCAGCTGAATAATACCTGGTATGGCTGTTATTAAAACAATAGTAGCAAGCACGGAAAAAGCAAGAAAAAACAAAGCTGTATTACCAATAATATATGGTATATCTTTCTCTCTTTTTTCCCCCAGCAAACGACTGATCGTCACACTTGATCCTACTGCCAGACCAACAATGATCACCGTAAACATGTGCATTACCTGACTGCCTACTGAAACAGCACTGATCGATGAAGCACCATTAAACTGTCCAACAATGAAAAGATCAGCCAGTCCATAAAATGTCTGCAAAAAACATGACAGCAGATAAGGCAATGAAAATTTAATCAGATTTTTAAAAATACTGCCTTTAATAAACAAATGCGAATCCATATACGTCCCTCCCAAAATAGAGTAGAGGGAAACTAACAAGTTTCGCCCCTCTCGTTGCACCGTACGTACGGGTCTCGTATACGGCGCTACATTTATATGTTAAATTACAACTGTCTTAGATAGTAATCTAGGGGGTTGACCAGTCCTGGTCGAT
>CASETM010000045.1 GCA_949290865.1 uncultured Bacillota bacterium | reverse complement strand
TTAAAGGCCCCGTATCAGCCCACAGGCGATCAGCCGCAGGCAATCGAGGCGCTTGTAAAAGGGTTCAAGGAAGGCAATCAATGCCAGACTTTACTAGGGGTTACGGGTTCTGGAAAGACGTTTACGATGGCCAACGTGATCGAGCAGTTGCAGAAACCGACACTGGTCATCGCCCATAATAAAACACTGGCCGCTCAGTTGTATGGAGAATTCAAGGAGATGTTCCCTGATAACGCGGTGGAATATTTTGTGTCCTATTATGGCTTCAGCAAAGAAATCATTGCTATAAAAGATATAAAAGAGATCAAGAGAAGTCATAATCCCATTGCTTCATCTGCGAATTCTCTAGATCGTATTTATATTTCAACAGCAAAGAAAAATTTATATATTGCTTTAAAGAACAATGCAAAGTTTATAGCTATGGTCAAAGAAAGGATGAACAGTTGATAAGCTGTTAAGATTTTGAATAATAAAAAAATGATTGAGATTAAAAGGAATAGACATTGTGGACAATGTGCTATTCCTTTTTTATGTTACTGATTTGGTGTTGGTTTATACTGAATAGAATTGAGCATTTTTTGAACTGTCTGCAGGAAATCTTCTTTATTCATACCTTTGACGATGGCTTCGCTGGCAATCAGTTCCAGCTCATTGACCAGTTTTTCTTGATGTTGATAAGAGTTATCAATTGTTGGCTGGACCTTAGCACCATGACGACGGTCAATACAGATATAACCTTCCTGTTTAAGTATGGTATAAGCTTTATTGACGGTCATATTGTTGATCTGCAAATCTTTGGCTAAGGTGCGTACAGTTGGTAATGCTTCGCCATATTGAAATTTGCCACTGGCAATGCCTTTGACGATTTCATTTCTAAGCTGCAGATAGATCGGGGTTTCACTGGTAAAATCTAGTTCGATGATCATTTGATTGCCTCCTTTATTGTGTGATAAAGCTGTTTTGTATCGTTGACGTTATCATCATTGATAATGTAAGTTTCATTGTCACCATAGATGATTAGGAAACAAGGATGCAGATTGGCTTTATAGACTAGACAGTCACCATATCGGTCATAGGTGCAGTGACCATGCGTATAGATGATGGCATCTGTACCATTCGTTCTGACACCTTTACCTAGATCATCTGTTATCTCAATATCATTGATCTTTTCTAAAGGAATTGCTGTCTCATAAAAAGGACTGTCAACGATAATGGCATTATTTTCAATGGTGACATCAACCAGCTGATGAGTAAGATCAAGATAGTATGGATAGCCAAAGATCCATAACACGAAAGTTAAGATAACAGCCCAAATACCAATGACAAAAGCCTTATAAGCTGGTTTTGCTGTATTGAATATCATTTGGGTTCCTAAAGGAGATGAAACCAGTGTTTTAGGATTGGCTTCATTATAATATGATGGGCCTAGTAAACCAATTTTCCAGCAGTCGTCATCATCAATCGTATATTCTTGACGATTTTGCAATAATTCCGTTTTCTGTTTTTGATATTGCTGACTTTTCTGCAAAACCAGAATGATATTGATAAATGCTATGATCAGCATGACACTGATCAAGAAAAATGGCAGTTTGTCTAACAGAAACAGCTGAATGAACAGACATAATAGGGAATCAATCAGTGTTAATGTAAAAAAGCAGAAAGAGATATAATTCTGTTTAAGGGTATTGATTGCCAGATTGATACGGGTATCCTCACAGTATGTCTTATTTGGTAAATTCCTGATGTAATATAATCCGCCACCTAAAATCATAAACTGGATAGCTAAAAAAGGATATTGGTCAAGAGGACTGTGAAAAGAAAGCATACAGCCTAAACAAATACAGTTTATCAGTAAAACTAGCAGATATTTTTTATAATGAAAACCTTTTTGTTCCATCAATGCTGACAGTTTTAAATCAATTTTAATGGTTTGTGATTTTATATTAGGCCAGTTATTTTTCTGTTTCAGTGTCAGTAGCTGCTGGCGATATTTTTTTAAAGCAAAATTGATCAACATGATATTCAGCCACATGATCACCAAATAATAAAGCAGAACATAGAATTTTGATAAAAAAAGTAAAGGTATATAAGTGATAAAGGTTAATAAGTATCTTTTAAACAGTTCTTTTTGATAGCTGGATACAATATTTTGAACTTCATCGCTATGATAGTCTTTTTCCGGGACGGATACCAGCAGGATATGATGATTCTGGTATGTTCCGTATTTTTTTGCCTGATAGTAAAAAATAGTATTGACACCAATCAGGACAACAATCTGTAGTATAAAGAAAAACATATGATCACCTCTATTTGTATTATAACATATAATACAAATAGTACAATAACTTGAGATCATTTCATATGTTTTTGTAAGATTGGCGAATGACAGATGGGATGAATGATAACGATGATATAGTTATAGATATTCTATTTGTTAAACTTATTTATTTGATAAGGAGTTAAAATTGTTCATTTGTTTTGTATCAATATAATAAAAGTAGAAAAAATAATTAAATACTGAAAATAAAAATCATTGATATAAGAAAGCTTTTTGAGAAGGAGAAAAAGAAATGGACAACTATTACGAGTATTTTGCTGGAAAGGGAAATCATCCAGACAAACACCATGTATTGAAACAGGAAGAAAGTTTAGTGTTTTGTCATTTTGATAAAGAGATGGCTTCAAAACTGATGGAATATATCATTGCTATCGCGAAAAGCTATCATAAATCAATAAGTGCAAGAATTATTTATGAGGGAAAAATTCTGGCTGAATGTCAAGGTGATAACGTGTGGTTAAAACGAAAAGAGAAAGTTTGTCTGGAAGCAGGACATTCATCTTATTATGTTTTTTTAGATAATATGGATTCACATCAATATGATGATATGATCCATGATGAATCATATGGGATCTGTGGTGGCAGTTTTCCCCTTATTGTCAATCAGCAGTTAAAAGGAACCATAACTGTTTCAGGTTTGAGACCAAATGAAGATCATGACGTTGTTGTCGCCGCAATAAAAAAATACAAGGAGGAGAAAAATGATATGGAAAAAAAATTAGGATTTGGCTGTATGAGACTGCCCATGAAAAACGGTGAGGTCGATCAAGAACAATTTTGTCAGATGATTGATCAGTTTATGAAGGAAGGATTTGATTATTTTGATACAGCTCATGGCTATCTGCAAGGAAAAAGTGAACCAGCATTACGAGAATGTCTGGTGAAAAGATATCCTCGTGACAGTTTTATTCTTACCAATAAATTAACGAAAAACTTCTTTCATAAAAAAGAAGACATTATTCCTTTGTTTGAAGAGCAGTTAAAACAGACTGGAGTAGAATATTTTGATTATTATCTGATGCATGCTCAAGATCGTGAGATCTATAAACACTTTCAAAAATGTGAGGCTTATGAAGTTGCCCAGCAGCTCAAAGCTCAAGGTAAAGTGAAACATGTCGGTATATCTTTTCATGACAGTGCGGATGTTCTGGAAATGATTATAAATGAACACCCTGAAATTGAAATCGTTCAGATTCAGTTTAATTATGCTGACTATGAAGATGCCAGTGTACAAAGCCGCAAAGTTTATGAAGTATGTCGTCGCTATAATAAACCTGTACTAATTATGGAACCAGTGAAAGGTGGTGGCCTGGTGAATCTTCCTGATGAGGCAAAAGCTGTTTTTGATCGATTAAATGGTGGCAGCTATGCAAATTATGCGATCAGGTTTGCGGCATCATTTGATGGTGTCTATAAGGTACTGTCAGGAATGAGCAATCTTGAACAGTTAAATGATAACACCAGCTTTATGAAAGAATTTCAACCGTTTCAAAAAGCTGAATATGAAGCAGTTCAGGAGGTTGCTGAAATTTTGAAAAAGATGGGTGGTATTGCCTGTACGGCCTGCCGCTACTGCGTAGATGGCTGTCCACAGCATATTTCGATTCCAGACTTATTCAGCTGTTATAATGCGAAGAAGCAGTTTAATGACTGGAACAGTGATTATTACTATGGTGTCTATACAAAGACCAAAGGGAAGGCATCACAGTGTATTGGCTGTAGACAATGTGAAAGAGTATGTCCTCAGCATTTGAAAATTGTGGATTATTTAAAAGAAGTTGCTCAGATATTTGAATAAAAGATAGGAGGAAGAAAAATAAAACAGACAAGATTAGGAAAAACAGATATGTATGTTCAACCAGTAGGGTTGGGTTGCATGGGATTGTCACATGCCAGCGGAACACCAACACCAAAAGAGGAAGCGGTAAAAATTTTAAGAGCCGCATATGAGATGGGATATAATTTTTTTGATACAGCTGAATGTTATACGGGGATCAATCCCGATGGATCAGTCAGTTATAATGAAGAAATTGTTGGTGAAGCCATCAAACCATTTCGTGATAAAGTTATCCTGTGTACAAAATTTGGGGTGACTCATCAAGGTGATCATCTGGAACTGGACAGCTCCCCTGAAAAGATCAGACAATCTTTAGAGGGTTCTTTAAAGAAACTGCAGACGGATTATATTGATATTTATTATCAGCATCGTATTGATCCGAATGTTGCACCAGAAACAGTGGCTCAGGTGATGAAAGAATTCATAGCGGAAGGAAAAATCAGAGCCTGGGGCATTTCTGAAACAACTGATGAATATTTAAGACGTGCTCATGCCATCTGTCCAGTTACGGTGATAGAAAACAGATATTCCATGATGGCGAGATGGCATGAACCTATTTTTAAGACCTGTGAAGAACTGGGAATTACTTATGTTGCTTTTTCACCCATGGCCAATGGGGCTTTAACCGGAGCATATCAATCAAAAAAAGATTTTGGTAATGGTGATCAGGATTTTAGACCAGATATGCCCCAATACAGTGAAGAAGGTATGAAGAAAACAAATGAAATTGTTACTTTTTTACAATCACTGGCAACCAAGCATGATGCCACACCGGCACATATTTCACTGGCCTGGATGATCAATAAAAAAGATTATATCATTCCTATTCCTGGTTCTAGAAAAATCAATCGTTTGCAGGAAAACTTTGATGCCGGCAAGATTATTTTAACAAAGGAAGAAATACAGATGATCGATGAAAAACTGGATAGTATGACTTTTATGGTTTTTGGTGGTCATAGTGGAAAATAAAGCCTAACTGGCTTTATTTCAGGGCGTTGACAAACGCCCTGAAATTTTATAAGTTTAAAATTATTATAAAATGTGGAAAAGAACCATCAAAAATAAGCTGTTTTTTGATGTAAAATATCATAAATCTACTATTTTTAATGCTAAAGTGGGAAAGAAAAAAATGACAAAGTCTGGATTTTGAAAAAATTCGACTTTGTCAACAGTCTGAAATAAAGCCTAACTGGCTTTATTTTTTGCTTTTTTAAAATAAAATCAGTTGCGATGATATATAGAAAAGGAAAAATAAAAGAGTAGATCTTTTTTCAGTAAAAGCAGATGGTCATGACTTCTTTTGATCAAAAGATAAATGTGGCTGTTTTGTTGCTGTTATTGAGGGTCTAAGCCAAAATTATGATATAATATTTGAAATAAAGCATTTATAAACAGTCATACGTAATGTAATGTGTGATGGAGAAAATGCTCATGAAACAGGTTATCATAATGATCGGAGGAAAAATGATGTCTGATATAAAATTTGAAGCACAGGATATCAAGAAACTGGTTGGATCATCTTTATATGATGTATGGGATAAGCTATGTTATATGATTGAAGAAAATTACGATATGGAACATCTGCGATGATAGAAACGGAGATCGATAGTGTGATTGGCATGAACAGTGGAATCTATAATAATCCTTTTCTGTTTTGGGGAAGATATCGCCAGAAATGGTTGACATACTATTTGCCAATGTCTTTTCAATTTCATCATAGACAAATGGATGGTTTACATGCTGCACGATTTTTAGAAAATTTACAAAACGAAATAGAAGACTTAACAATAGCTCTGGATTAGAGAAAATATATTTTAAAAACCAGAATTAAATTTGATGGTGCCAAAAAGAGTTTCTTCCTATTAAAATAGACAAATGCAATATACAGCATGACGTTATCTATCTTAAAGGGAGTATTTTTATGTCTTGAAAATATTCAAAAGAAATAAAAATGCATATCTGTGTGAATTTTTTTATTTAATAAATCCACACAGATGGCATGAAAATCTCATAAATAAAGACGTAAAGATAGAAAGATAAGAAAGGGAACAAAAAAGTCTGTTTTAGATGAATGTATGCATAACTATCAGGACATAGGTAATACTTTCTTTTTGATCAATTCGACCAGTATATAATCAATTCTTTTAGAATCATTATTATATAAATGATTGATAATATTATATTTATCTATAAAAACGATTCCTTCGTTTTTTAAAGCTTCATATGCTTCTAAAAAATCCTGTTTAGATGCGTCTATATTTCCATGCATAAAGTATTTTTTACCAGAAGTTAGATAAACTACTAAAACAAGTTCACTGTTAATTCCCCAGATTGTTTTATCACTTGTAGTATAAGTAATATCAATATGTTTGATATCTAAAAAAGGTATCTTTATATGTTTCTCTTTTTTCTGAAAGACATTTTCATAAAAACTATTAAAAAAATTGATTGTAAGAGATTTTTCTTCTAAATCGATCATATAGCCATCTTTTTTGGTTCCCACGGTGATTGTGTTTTCCATAAATCATTACCTCTCTTTCATTATTTATAATTATATTTTACAGTAAAAAAAATCATTATTCAATGAATGATTAGCATATATATTTAATCACACTTTCAAACCAATAAAAATCTGGTTCAATTATTGAATATTCAATAAATTGTGTTCTATTGATCAAAGCAGTATTTTTATAATATATTGAGTAATACCTTGTTCGTTACGTAACGTAATAACATATAATATAGATTAAATAATAGAAAAAGGATGTGAAATTAATGGAAAAAGAACATTATACAACTGGAGAAATAGCAAAACTATGTCATGTTAGTAAAAGAACGGTTCAATATTATGATAAAGAAGAAATTATTCAACCTTTTCAAATGAGCGAAGGAGGTAGAAGAATTTACTCAAAAGAGGATCTACAAAAGTTTAGACTGGTTATTCTTTATAAGAATCTAGGCTTATCTTTAAAAGAAATAAAAGAAGTTTTATATTCTGAAAATAAATATAAAGTAATAACTGATATTCTTACACAGCAAAATATGAAATTAGACCAGCAGATACGCGAAATGGTGGATTTGAAGAAAAAAATAACTATTTTACTTGAAGATTTAAATTTAAACAAAGAGCTTACTATTTTCAATTGTGATGACTTGGATCATTTAATTCATCACAAAAAACATCATGATACAGTTGGAAGATTGACATATCTGTTATTAAGTCTATATATAGTCATCATTTTTATGAGTGCATATTTAATCGCTATTCTTGGTGGACTATTTACATATTTGATATTAGGAATAGATATAATATTTTTATTGTTTTTAATTTATTTTCATTCTTCAAAGAATGCATATATATGTCCTTACTGTAAATATAAGTTTAGTATTAATTTTTTTCAAGATATGTTAAGTTTTAACTATGGCAAAAAAGGAAAATATTTAAAATGTCCAAACTGTCATAAGAGAAGCTGGATAACAGAGACATATAAAGAATAGTGATATTAAAACGTCTTTTTATATTTCGAAAAATAAATTTCATCATAAAGTTATAAATTTAATGGCATAATATGTAAAACATATCTGCAGTTTCCTGTTTGCATTAAAAATATTTGCAACAAAGAAAAGGAACAGACCAAATTTGGTCTATTCCTTTGAATGTTATCTTCATAGTTTTTGATTGAAATAGAAATATTAGGTCGTATACAAGTCGATTTCATAGATGTATATACAGAAATATATTACTGATATTTCCGTAATCTTTCTGCGATTGTAAGATCGTCATTTAATCTGTGATAAGACAATACAGGTGTAATCATACAGATGATAATGATGAGCAGGAATGCCGTTATCATGGCCTGAACCGGAATTTGAAAAGGAACTGACATATAATTCATGGACTGAAAGCTAATATATGTTATCGCTGTACCTGCTGATATGGTTATCAGGATTGAAAATCCTGCATACAGTAGACCTTCTCTAAGTAGCAGTTGTTTGATCTGGTGACTGGTCATTCCAAGACTTTCCATAATTGAAAAAGTCAGTTTGCGATGATATATCGCTCCAGCTATTGTATTGTTGTAGTTTAAAATACCAGTGAGTAAAAGCAAACATGATATCACTGTACCAATGATCATCATATCACCCTGTGATTTTTCAATTGTTTTCATATTTTCCAGAAGAGAATCAATATAAATATCTTGAAAATATGGGCTTTTTTTGCATAGAGAAAGAATCTCATTTTCGGTTTTGTTATCATTTTTTTGCTGATAGTAAACAGCTATGTTAAGTGCATAAGGATTTGAACAGATTTTCTGTAAATATTTTTGGCTGACAATTAAAGTTGCGCCAATATTTGTTCCGCTATAGTATGGTTCATTATAGATGCCAGCAATAGATAACTGATACTGTTTATTTTGATAATTGAATGATATAGACTGCTGCACATATTTTTTTGATATTTCTGGATCATCACAACTGATCAGACATGTTTTGCCATCAAGAAAATTTTCTTTATCAACTGGAGATGAAAGAAACTGACTTAAATAATCAAATTCTTTTTCGTCTATCCCTTTTAACATACCATAATATTTTTCTGGATTGTTTTGATAATCACTGATGACGTCTTCACGAGCAAGATATGGTGTTTTTTCAATATACTTTTCGATCCACATTGACGAAAAACTGTTAGCAGTGTAGGGAAAGACAATAGGAATACCATAGACAACATGAAATTCCCTAATGCCAGTATTATCTTTCAGCATTGAAATCATGCTGGTTTCCAGAGCTGGCTTAAGCGAGTTTATATCTTCTGTTGTTTGTGTGTGATTTTTTATGATCAAATCAGCATTAGCATAATTTGGCAAAACGGTTCTTTGTCCCTGGGTAGTAATAATTGTTGTTAAACAATAGAAAACAGACAGGCTTGTTGATAATGAAAGCAAAACTATCAATGTTTTTTTCTTGTCTTTCATTAACTGTGCCAGTGCCATACGCCAGAAATAGAATTTCTTTGTTGTTTTGTACTTTTTTTCTTTTGGCAGCTGTATGTGATATTTGACAGCTTCGACAGGACTTACATGAACAGCAATCTTCAACGGTTTACGGATTCCCAATATGACTGCTGTTCCTGTTATTATCATACATAAAACAATAATCAAGGGCTGAAAATCAATATTTTGATTTTTGTTGGCAATTCCTAAAACTGATAACAGATATGGAAGTATTTTTAAACAGGTTAAATATGCCAGAATAATACCAGTTGCTGTTGCTGATGCCGTTATAAAAAG
This sequence comes from uncultured Bacillota bacterium, assembly GCA_949290865.1. Taxonomy (GTDB): domain Bacteria; phylum Bacillota_I; class Bacilli_A; order Erysipelotrichales; family Coprobacillaceae; genus Faecalibacillus. The sequence goes on along the minus strand of CASETM010000045.1, from coordinate 8,135 downwards.
CATTTGTTTAGCAATAAAGGAAACGAGCTGTTTTTTTGTCATTCCCAGTGACTGCAGTAAACCATAGTAGCGTATTTTACCAAGTACTGATAGATAAAGAATATTATAAATCAGTAAATATGCACTAAGACAGATGATCAAAGCTAATCCACAAATTCCTGCCAGTAATTTTAAAGAATTTTCAATGTAACTGGTTTGTTGAAATACCTGTCTTGATGACAGTTTCAAACTTTTCTTGATAGAATTGACTGTTGATGGAAAAACATAGTTCTGCTTAAGTTTGATGCAAAGAACACCATCATTTTCTAACGAATAACCTGTTTCATCATAAAATGCTTTTGATACAAAACAGACACTGTCATGACCATAGCCTTCCCAAATGCCACTGATTGTTAGAGTTTCTTCATGAACTCCAGTGTTATTAACAAAGGTAATCGTTAAATGATCGCCAATATTAAGCTTCTCGTTGCCAAATGCTTTAAGAATATCTTTTGTTACCATCAGTTCGTTTTTCTTTTTGGGGTAGTATCCATTTAATTCTGTTCTTGCTGGTGCCATCTGCTGATTCCAGAATACTTCATCGCACCACAATAGACCAACATCAACACTTGCATCAAATTGAGTTGCACTGATATATCCTGCATAAGATTCAATACCTACACTTTCAATTTCTTTATTTTTCTGCAATGTTTTTAGCTGCTGAGGCGTAAAACCATTCATTGTTGTTATGTCATATTGAGCACCATATAATCTTGTGTCCTGCATTCTTCTTGAATCAAGATAAGTTTTACCGGTTGTCAGGATACAGACAAGCATGAATGATGATAATGATATTGTAAAAAACATGATAACAAAACGTTTCATGTTGTTTGATATATTATTTCTTGCCAGTCTGTTGATGATTGCAGTATTATTATTTTTTAACATGCTGATCACTTCCTTGCTGTATTTTACCATCTTCAATTAAAATGATACGATCAGCCATTTGAGCAATATCGTTATCATGTGTAATGATAATAAGTGTCTGCTGATATTGTTTGCTTAAAACTTTCAGTAGACCAATGACTTCATGACTGGTGACAGTATCGAGATTACCGGTTGGTTCGTCAGCAAGAATAATTGCTGGTTTGGCTGCCAATGCTCTGATGATAGCAACACGCTGCTGCTCACCTCCTGAAAGCATAGAAGGGAGCATTTGCTGTTTAGCTGTTAGGTGCAGTTTGTCCAGTAAATGCTGAATATAGTCATGGTCAATATGAGTACCGTCCAATTCTAAAGGAAAGATGATATTATCATAAACATTTAAATCAGGAATTAAATTGTACTGCTGGAATACAAACCCAACTTTTCTCCGTCTGAAAAGAGCAAGCTGTTCATGATTCATTTTTTCTAAGGAAATCCCATCAACAATGACATGACCACTGTCGGGATGATCTAAACCGCCCAGGATATGAAGTAATGTACTTTTGCCACTGCCGGATTTTCCAATAATAGAAACGAATTCACGTTCATAAATTTTTAAGTCAATACCATCTAAGGCTTTTACTGTCTGATGACCGACATGATAATATTTTTTTAAATCATGAGTTTCTACAATGATTTTCTTCATTATTTGATTCCTCCTTATGGTTTTAGCATATCGTATAAAAATCACAAACTAATCACAAAAAGAAAAAATCACAAAATTGTGATTTTTAATGCTCATTGGGCAAATAGACAGTAAAATTACTGCCAAAACCAGGTTTGGATTTCAACTCAATATAACCATTTTGCAAAGTGATGATTTTACGGGCGAGATAAAGACCAATACCTATACCTTCATCGTTATGAATTTCCGGTTCACGATAGAATCGTACAAAAACTGAACCCTGTCTTTCTTGAGCTATCCCTTTTCCATTATCCTGAATACTGATCGCAGTAAAAAGAATTTGCTGACTGACAGTAATTTTAATCAAACCACCAGATTGTGTATATTTAACAGCATTATCTAAAATGTTGAATATGGCTTCAACAGTCCATTTTTTATCATGATTAACTACGGTTTTTTCGTCACATTCTACATGAATGGTTATCTTTTTCTTTTCGGCATGAACCATGATTTGACTTATGGCAGCAGCAAGTGTATCACTTATTAAAGTGAGGTGTTTCTGGATTTTGATGGAATCTGTTTCCAGTTGGGACATCATGGTCATACTTTGCATCAGAAAATTGAGTTTGTTTATCTGATTATTCATTTTAGGTAGATAATTATGAATACTGTCAAAATGATCGTTTGTTTCTATTGCTTCAAGATAATATTTGATATTTGTCATTGGCGTTTTTGTCTGATGTGATATATCGGATATCAGTTCTTCAATTCTGCTTCTTTCATGGACAAGTTCCATGTTTTTTTGTGTGTATAAAGAAGAAAGACGAAACAATTTTTCATTAATTTTTCCTAATAGATCATCTTTTTCAGGAACTGGTGGATCTAATGGAATGCCCTTAAGCATATTACTGATATTGTTTTCTAAACGAGAAGTATAATTGAAAATATCTTTTTTCAACATATAGTATTTGACGATGCTTGCAATGGCTATCAGTATCAATATTGAAAAAATGATCAAAATGATGATTTCCATAGATAGCCTAATCCGTATACATTGGATATGTATGAATGTTTATCATTTTCAATTTTCTTTCTTAATCTATTGATATTGACCGCCAATGTGTGTTTGTCGGTAATTTGAAGACCATTATCCCATAAAGAATCTAATAATATTGCATAAGTCAGAAGTTTTCCTTGATTGTCTACGAGTTTTTTTACTATGTGATATTCAGTAGGAGTGAGCAGATATTGCTTATTTTCTTTTTCAATTATACCAGTTTCAAAATTGATTTTTAAATAGCCATCATCATATATAGATTTTAATTGACTGTGTCTGGTTAAGATGACATTAATTTTTTTAAGTAAAATTTTCACGGAAAATGGTTTGGTAATATAGTCATCAGCACCTAGATCATAGCCATTTAAAATATCATCTTCCAGATTTCTGCCACTTACAAATATGACCGGAATCATATATTTTGATTTTAACCATGTACAAAACTGGAAACCATTTTCATCTGGTAAATTAATATCAAGAATGATCAGATTTGTTTTTTTCTTTTGCAATATATCTTTAGCTTTTGTACCTGTATGGCATGATATAACAGTGTAGTTTTGCTGAATTAATGCATCACTGATATTCTGATTGAGGGCTTTATCATCTTCTAAAACTAAAATAGTGCACATGTATGTTACCTCGTTTATTTTAAGATAACTTTATTATATCAAAAAAATAATTCAGATAACAAGAAATCAATATAAAGGCGATGATTAATAAAAAATACATCTAATGTAAACAATAAACCAGAACAGTTTTGTTATTGATTTCTAAAGCATAATAGAATAAAACGAAAGTTAACATAAGGATATACATATTTAAAAGCCTAGCAGTTTTATCGACATGTTTTAAATAAAACAGAATATATGGAGATATAAACTATACGTTGGGGAAGTTTAGTTTTTGTTCATGGTATTAATAAATAGTTTATTTTCTTATTGTAATTAGAGTTATTTTATAATGAATCTTTGAAGAAGAAACGAAAGCCAGTATATTTTAGTGGATGGTTTAAAAATGATAGGAGTTGTTATAAGTCTTGTAGGAGAACATAATGAATGATTGCTAAAATATAATATACAATTTTATGATATGAAAAGTAGGCAGCGCCATAATCAAAATGATATCAAAAATATGTTGAGTGAAAAAAGTAGGTATGAGATAATCTTCTTAATTAGATTGCTATATAGCTAACTACACGCTGAAATAAAAACTTTATTTTATCTATGAATTTTTAAGAAAAAGCAGTTAGAAAAGTTAAGAAAATAATTATCGAAAGGGGAGAGGAACAATTATGTTATTAAAAACAGAACGCTTAATTTTGCGTCACTGGAAAGAAAGTGATGCCAAAAGTTTATATGAATACGCTAAAGATCCTGAAGTAGGACCAATCGCAGGATGGCCAGCACATCAAAATATAATTGAAAGCTTAAATACGATAAAAAATGTATTTAACAAACCAGAATGTTTTGCTATCTGCTTAAAAGAAGATAATATTGCTATTGGTGCCATCGAACTTAAGTTAAAAGGATGTACTGATATGACGGAAAGAGAAGATGAATGTGAGCTGGGTTACTGGATAGGCAAGCCATTTTGGAATCATGGCTATATGAGTGAAGCAGTTCAAGAAATATTACGTCATGCATTCATTGATTTACATATGACAACAGTCTGGTGCGGTTATTATGATGGTAACAGCAAATCAGCACGTGTTCAGGAAAAAGCGGGATTTATTTATCATCATAGCTTTGATGAAGTACCGGTACCTTTGATGAATGAAGTGCGAATTGGTCACACTAATTTTTTGACTAGAGAAAGATGGTTAACATTAACAAATCATAAGAAAGATACGATATAATCATCAATTGTTTTGAAGAGATAAAGAGAATGATATGTATGGTTCAACTTATATTCTCTTTTCTTTTGGTATGAAGAGATAGTATAATATAATAAATAGAAGAATCAGCAAAAATAAAATTGAATGTAACTTAGTCATGATTAGAAAAAAATGTATTGAGTCAATTATTTATATTAACTTGATAGAAATATCAATATGACAGGAGTGATCATAATGAAAAAGAAAATAAGGATTTATATGCTGGTTTTTATCCTGATGATTCCAATATTATACTTTATAGCAAAGTATAATACGTATAGAATGCTAACCTGGACTGATATTACTGGTACATATTTGTCATCACCATTAGGAAAAATATTAAATTTAACACAAACGCATACATATATTTTCTTATGGCCTATGTATTTTATTTTTCTGTTTTTATTGTTTAAAGAATATCAGAATATTTCAGTTCAAGAGTATATTATCATGATTGCTATACTTATAATTTTGGCTGTATTAAATTTAACGGTTTTATCCAATGTCTTTTTACCTGCAATCTGGTGGTCATGGTCTGATTTTGCGATTGTACATGCTGTGACCTTGGCTGTATTTGCATATCTTCAAAAGAAAATATGTAAAAGGACAGAAGCTATATAGTTGAAATAGGAGTGATTCAGTTGACAGTTAAGAAATACAGAGTATTTTTATATGGTCATTATGATAAGGAAATAGAATGGATTAATAATATGAGTAAAATAGGATTAAATCTGATGAAAAAGCATGGATGTTTCTATGTGTTTTTAAAGAGTGATCAGCAAAAAATCTATGCAAAAGATTTTCTGCCAAGGTCAATGCCTGAGGATCTAAAAAACAGCCGTATAGAAGAATATAAAATGAACAATATCGATTTTCTTTTGAAAAGTGGCAACTGGTATTATTTTTGTCGTGATATTCAGTATGGTTCTTATCAGCTTCATGATAGCAACGATCATTACATATCGTTTTTAGTGCGTATGCGTAATTATATGATTGCACTGATTACTTTGCTGATGATTGTTTTTGAAATGACCTTTGATAAGATTGCTGATCCATATTTACAGTTGACATATATCGTATTTTATCTGGTACTGGCATTTTTAATTATTATTCATTTTTTGTCAGTATTAAGACAGTTAAAAAAAGAGAAAAATAAATGATCAGCGATTGACTTTATCCAGTCAGTCGTTTTTTATGTTTGAATTGACATGTATGTTGGATGTTTTTTTGATAAAATATATTATGATGACAGGAAAGCATTTGACTTTGATCAACGGAGGAATAAATCTATGAAAAATGACATCATGATGAAAAATCATATGATACTTAATGAAACAGAAAAAGGAATATGGGATTATATTATTCATCATATTGAAACAATTTCAAAGATTTCTTCGCGAGAGCTGGCACGGGCAACATATACGCATCCAACGACCGTACTAAGATTTGTCAAAAAACTGGGATATGAAAATTATAATGATTTTAAAGTGAATGTGGCTATTCAGCTGAAAACCATGGAACAGGAAGATTACAGAATAGCGAAAGATGAAGAATTGCTGTTGATTCAGAATAAAATGTCTGAACTTAATATCAATATTATCAATCAGATGAGAACGGTATTAAATACAGAGGAAATGAATCGTGTCTATGCCTTGCTGGAAAAATACAGTTATATAGATTTTGTGGCTACTGAGCTCAATGCCATTATTAGTCAGTATGCTTCGCACTTGTTTTTTACAGAAGGAAAAATCTGTCAGGTTTATCAGGAATGGACAAAGCAGCTGCTGTTTGCGAAAAACGTAAAGAAGGATCATTTGGTTTTTCTGATCAGTAAAACAGGGAAAAATCAGCAAATTATTGAAACAGCCAGAGAATTAAGAAAAAAAGGAGTTACTACGGTTGCTGTGACGACTGCCAGCAATAATCTTCTGGCTAAAAACTGTGACTATTTGCTGATGGGTCTTTTTAAAGAAGGTATTAGCGAACTGGGGCAAATAACTTTTACTATTTCCAGCATGTATATATTCAATATATTATTTGCTATGCTGTTTTCTCATGCCTATACAGATGTTTTTAACTTAAATGATAACTATTTAAAGAAATTCTATGAAGATGATCATTCATAGCTGTGTGCATTGTTACAATAAACGAGCTTTAAGATAGCACTTTATTGTAACAGTGCTTTTTATTTGCCAGAATCTATTTTGCTTTTTGATGTTTTTTCTATAATGGAACTGATGAAACAAAAAAAGTTATTTAAGGAGGTCAGGAAAGATGAGTTTTCCAAAAGATTTTTATTGGGGTGGAGCAACGGCTGCTAACCAGCTGGAAGGTGGCTGGCAAAAAGGAGGAAAAGGAATATCGGTTGCTGATATCTGTACTGGCGGTTCAGCGACCAGAAGCAAATTAATTACACCGGTTTTAAAAGACGATGTTTTCTATCCTTCACATGATGCGATCAATCATTATCACAGATATAAAGAAGATATTGCATTATTTGCGGAAATGGGATTTGAAATGTATCGTTTTTCTATTGCCTGGACAAGAATTTTTCCTAATGGTGATGATGAAAAACCTAATGAAGCAGGCTTAAGATTTTATGATCAGTTAATAGATGAATGTCTGAAATATGGTATTGAACCTATGGTTACCATTTCTCATTATGAACAGCCCTATCATTTAACAGAAAAATGGAATGGCTGGTATGATCGAAGAAATATTGACTGTTATCTTCGATACTGTGAAACTATATTCAAAAGATATAACGGAAAAGTGAAATACTGGCTGACATTTAATGAAATCAATGGAGCGACAATGGGATTTGACGGTTATTCCAATTTAGGTATTCTTAGCGAAATAAAAGATACGGCTTTTCTATCGCAAAAGGATATACCTTCACGCCGTTTTCAGGGATTGCATCATCAGTTTCTAGCCAGTGCGCTGGCTGTGAAAATGGCTCATGAGATCAATCCAGAAAATCAGGTGGGATGTATGCAGATCATAGCAACAAGCTATCCACTTACCTGTCAGCCGGCAGATGTTTTAGAAACTCAAAAAATGAATCATATTTTAAACTGGTTTTGCAGTGATGTGCAGTGTCGTGGTCAATATCCAAATTATATCAAGAGATATTTCAAAGAAAATAATATTACGATCAAAACTGAATCAAGTGATGATGAAATTCTGCTGAATGGTAAGGCTGATTTTTATACAGGTTCATATTATATGTCAATGTGTCAGACTGCTGATCCTGATGTAGAAATGAAAAAAGAAAATCTGTTAGGAGGGTCATCGAATCCATATCTCAAAGCCAATGACTGGGGTTGGCAGATCGATCCGGAAGGGTTGAGATTTTCATTGAATGAAATCTGGGACCGTTATCAGTTACCAATCTTCGTTGTTGAAAATGGTCTGGGAGCCTATGATAAGATTGATGAAGATGGAAAAGTCAGAGATGACTATCGTATCGATTATCAAAGAAGCCATATCGAACAGATGCATGAAGCTGTTTTGGATGGTGTTGATCTTAGAGGCTATACACCATGGGGATGTATTGACCTGGTATCAGCATCGACAGGAGAAATGGCGAAACGTTATGGATTTATCTTTGTTGAAAG
>CASETM010000044.1 GCA_949290865.1 uncultured Bacillota bacterium | reverse complement strand
TGCCGCCCTGTCACGGCGGAGGTCGCGGGTTCGAGTCCCGTCCAGACCGCCAATTATTGTGGTTCCGTAGCTCAGTCGGTAGAGCAGAGGACTGAAAATCCTCGTGTCGGTGGTTCGATTCCGCCCGGAACCACCATTTTTGTATTTAAAGGAGACCGTTATGTTAAAATATAAAGATATTAGAATGTTGATTGTTTCTATTCTTATTACTGTCTTATGTGTTTTTGCGATGATTTATTTTATTCATGATAAGATGAAATTTGTGATTGTTATTCTTTTGTTTATTACTACATTGCCAACTATGGTCTTTCGTTACAATGCAAAAGTTTTTGATGATTCGATGATGGTTTATGTTTTTAAAGGGATTGCTATTTTGCCTGAACTGATCCAGTTTGATGATTTGATCAGCTATGAACAGGTTTCAAAACGACAGATTATTTTAAAACATAAAAAAACATCAAAGCTGTACATTTTAAATGCTGATACATTTATTGAAGAACTGGGTACAAAATATAAAAAATATCAAAACATGAAGGCGTAATCTTCATGTTTTTTTAATTAACTGACAAATATTTATAATATTCTTAAAAAATGGTGTACAATAAAGATATACAGATATTTTAAGGAGAATATTTATGTTAAGAGAATATGATTTTCAAAAACTCGACCTGGTCGAAGACATCGAAATGTGTCTGGAAAATGCAAAACTGGAACTGTCAAAGAAGCAGATGCTTTTAAAAGAAAAAAACATACCTGTTGTTGTTCTATTTGAAGGATGGGGTGCTTCAGGAATTGGAACATCGCTAGGTAAAGTGATTCAGAATATGGATCCACGTTTCTATAATGTTGTAAAAATGGATAGGATTTCTGAAGATGATGCACGTAAACCGTTTTTATATCGTCATTTTTATGAAATTCCAGAAAACGGTAAAGTGACATTCTATGATCATGGCTGGATGAATGAAGTGACATCACAGTATCTGCATCATGATCTTTCTGCGAAGGCATATCATAGAAGAATACAAAGTATCATGAATTTTGAAAGAACATTAGTTGATAATGGCTACCTTGTCATTAAATTCTTCTTTCATATTTCAAAAAAAGAACAGGCAAAGCGCATGAAAAAACTTCAGAAAGATGATAATACGGCCTGGCGTGTAAGTAAAGAAGACATGTGGCAAAACAAACATTATGATCAATATATTGATCTTTATGAAGAGTATATTGAACGTACCAATACATCTTATGCACCTTGGTATATTATTGATGCTACTAATAAAAAGATTGCGCAAATGCAGGTGCTGGAGATTTTAACTGGGTATATTCAGCATCGTATTACCTATGGTAAGTCTGATGCGCCACTCATTGAAAATATTTTCGAATTAAATGCACCGATCCGTGTCAATGAAGTTGATCTTTCACCAACGATTTCTGAAGAAAAATACAGAAAAGAACTAAAAAAATGTCGAAAGAAACTTTCGCAGCTGCATAATATTCTTTATCGCAAAAAAATTCCGGTTGTTATTGCCTATGAAGGCTGGGATGCTGCTGGTAAAGGAGGAAATATCAAGAGAGTGACTTCAGGTCTTGATCCGCGTGGCTTTACAGTGTATCCAATAGCTGCGCCAGACAAAGGTGAACTGAACAGGCATTATCTGTGGCGTTTCTATAAACGATTGCCTAAAGATGGACATATTGCTATTTTTGACAGAACATGGTATGGACGTGTTATGGTTGAAAGGCTGGAAGGTCTATGCAGTGAAAATGACTGGCAGCGTGCCTATAATGAAATGAATGAATTTGAAAAAGAACTGTCAGACTGGGGTGCTATTGTAATCAAATTCTGGGTTCAAATTGATAAGGATACACAGCTAGAAAGATTTACAGAAAGACAGAATACCCCAGAAAAACAGTGGAAGATCACTGATGAAGACTGGCGTAACCGTGAAAAATGGGATCTTTATGAAACAGCTATTAATGAAATGATAGCCAAAACGAATACTAAATTTGCGCCATGGTATATTCTAGAATCAGTTGATAAAAGATATGCTCGTATTAAAGCAATGAAGATTCTGATCGAGGAAATTGAAAAAAGAATAAAATAACTATAAAAAACAACCATCAGTTTTTCACTGATGGTTGTTTTCTTAATAGATTCCTTGAGCAATCATTGCTTCAACGACTTTTTCAAATCCAGCAATATTTGCACCTTTGATCAGGTCATAACCTAATCCGTATTTTTCTGCAGCAGCAACTGAAGCATCATGGATATTGATCATGATCTGATGCAGTTTTTCGTCAACTTCTTCTCTTGTCCAGTTGTATCTCATAGAGTTTTGAGACATTTCCAAGGCGCTTGTTGCAACACCACCGGCATTGGCTGCTTTAGCAGGTCCTAAAGTACCGCCGTTGTTGATGAAGTAAGCAACACCTTCTGGCGTTGTTGGCATATTAGCACCTTCGATGATATATTTGCATCCATTAGCGATCAGCTGTTTCGCTTCTTTTTCACCGATTTCATTCTGTGTAGCACAAGGGAATGCCATATCAACTTTCAGTCCCCAAGGTTTTTCACCTGAATGGAATTCACATCCAAATTTTTCTGCATAATCTTTCAGTTTAACATCATTTGATCCACGGATTTTTAACAGGAAGTCAATTTTTTCATCTGTTGTGATACCATCTGGATCATAAACATACCCGTCTCTACCTGAAATTGAAACAACTTTTGCACCATATTCTCTGGCTTTTAGACAAACACCCCAGGCAACATTTCCATAACCTGAACATGCAATTGTTTTTCCTTCATAAGTATCATTAAAATGAGCTAATACTTCTTTTCCATAATAAACAGCACCAAAACCTGTTGCTTCTGGTCTGATCAAAGATCCACCGTATGTCATTCCTTTACCAGTTAGGACACCATTTTCATAGGCATCCTTGATACGTTTGTATTGACCGAACAGGTAACCGATTTCTCTTCCCCCAACACCGATGTCACCAGCAGGAACGTCAACGTTAGGACCGATATGACGATATAGTTCAGTCATGAATGACTGACAGAATCTCATGACTTCAGCGTCTGATTTTCCTTGTGGATCAAAATCAGAACCACCTTTACCACCACCGATAGGTAAAGTTGTCAGTGAGTTTTTGAATACCTGTTCAAAACCTAAAAATTTAATGATTCCCAAATTTACTGATGGATGGAATCTTAAACCACCCTTATAAGGTCCGATAGCACTTGAGAACTGAACACGGAATCCTCTGTTAACCTGGACTTTACCATTATCATCCATCCAAGGAACTTTGAACATCAATGTTCTTTCTGGTTCCGTCAGTCTTTCCAGAATTGCCATATCTTCATATTCAGGATGAGCAGCAATAACTGGTTCTAAGCTTTCTAGTACTTCTTCAACTGCCTGAATAAATTCAGGTTGGTCAGCATTTTTTTCTTTAACATTATTTAATACTTTTTCAATATAGTTCATAGAATTATCCTCCTGTTCTCAATCATACAACTTTAATAATAATAAATAAATAAATTAAGAAAAAATTATCATATAAATAAGTTATCGTGATAATAAAAACTAATCAGTTATCTTATTATCATGATAATATTGTATACAATTTTATTATTATGTTTGTAGCTGATGATCATGTGGTTGTAATCATCATTATGCCTTTATTTTCATGATAAATTGAATATTCAATGAAAGCAAAGATGACTGGTAAATACATAGAATGTTTATGTTTGTTCGTGAAAACACTTTCTTTTGTATACAATTTATGTTAGGATATAAAAAACAAGAGGTGAGGATCATGAAGAATTTCAATACATTACAATTTCATCACCACCATCATTGGATCATCTAGGGTTATATCACATACTGATAC
>CASETM010000043.1 GCA_949290865.1 uncultured Bacillota bacterium | reverse complement strand
GGTATCAATAATGATATAATCAAAACTGTTTTTCAGCTGATTGAGATACTGCCCTAATCTTTGATCACTTAAAACACTGACAGGATTGCTTTCAGCATCATGATTGCCAATAAAATAAAGATTATCATGCGTCATTTTACTGATGGCCGACATGTCATCAGCAAAACGCTGATACATTTCTTTTAAGCTTTTACTGTCTTTGCACTGTAAAACATGAGCTAAAGATGGTTTTCGCAAATCACCATCAATCAACAGAACCTTTTTGCCATTAGCTGCAAAAGTTTCTGCCAGGTTAAGGGAAACTGTTGATTTTCCTTCTCCTGAAATACTACTTGTAACAACAATGATTTTATGTGTCTGTCTTTGCATCTGTCTTTCTAAATGCAACTGCAGAGATCTCATGCTTTCTTTAAAATTATAAGATGTTCGATGATCAAGCACAGAAATACGTGTCGTATCCTGACTGTGACGAGCTTTATATTTGACCTTAGGAATGGTCGCTAAACATTTCAGACTTGATATTTTGCTCATCTGTTCAGGATTTTTGACTGTTTTTCTAAATAAGGCCATAAGCCCTAAAATCATACATCCCACTGCCAGACCTAACAGAACTCCTAAGCCAACAGTTTTTACTAAAGTCACCTGATTATATGGCACCGTTGGCATTTGGGCATTATTGACCATATGAAACTGTATCGTTCCTAAAACAAAGCTGGCGACTTCTGGATAAATCTCAATCGCTCCCGTTAATATATTCATGGCATCTTGCGGATTGGAACTTTCAACCGTCATCGTTACCATATTGGAATCTGTCACTGTTTCAGCAGATAAAGTGCCATTTAATTGATCCGTTCCTAATTTGTTTAACAGCATGCTGTTAAAATAACTGCTTTCTAGTATGTAAGGAAAGGTTTTAGAAAGCTGGTCTGCCGTTGTGCTGGAGTAATAATAGTCATAACTGGTGACTCCACTTTCTTCATCCTGATTTCCTGTCGCCACCGTAAATGTCGCTTCACAGCGATACATCGGTGAATATGTTAAATAGCGAAAACCACTGAAAGCCACCGTCACGATGATCACGACAGCAATCATTAATTTCCAGTATTTACGCAGCAGTTTGAAAAAATCAAAAAACAATTCAACTAGATCAATTTCTATTTCATCATCATTGATCATCGATTCTTTTATTCTTTGTTCATCCATATTCTCACCTGCTTTCTTGATTGATACGATGGCCATAAGCACTATATCCATAATTATAATTATAATTATGACGGTCCATCATTTTATCTTCTCTAAACGAATTCAAGACAAAACCTGCAAAATCACAGCCACTTTGCCAGATCAAATCAACAGTATCATTAATGGTGCGAATATCTGACCAGTCTTCACGGACAGTAATCATACAGCTGTCTGCAACTTCCATCCAGACTTCAGCATCAGTCGCTACCGTCGTTGGTGAACAGTCAATAATGATATAATCATAATTGTCTTGAAGCTCAGTGAATAATTTTTTTAATACTGTACTGTCCATGACTTTTGTAGCATTTTGTACAGGATGATATAAAAACAGTTCCCAGAAATGATAACGACTGTTTTCAATGATTGCATCTTGAACTCTCATCTTTTTATTTAATAAAACTTCAATAGGATTGAAATCTAATATTTCATTATCAAAAATCTTATATAACGCTGGTTTTTTCAAATCACCATCAACCAGCAATACTTTTTTATTCTTTTCAGCGAGCGCTAAAGCCAGATTAGAAACGATCGTTGATTTTCCTTCGTTTTCAGCAACACTGACATTCAAAAGTATTTTTTGCTGTTTTCTGTCTAAATGACCTTGCACACGTGAAGCCATTCTTCTGTTGGCTTCAGCAAAATTCATACTGACAGTTGAAGATGTAATCAGCAAAGAACTTTTTGACTGAATAACACTTTTGTTTCCTTTTTTCTTTTCAAAAGGAATAATTCCTCGTATTTTACCATCAAGCAATTTGACAGCACTTTTTGAAGTTTTCACGGTATGTCGGAAGCAATAAAGCAAAATAATCATTCCCGCCATCATAACTCCACCAGCTAATCCAATGAAATAGCGATAATTCCATAACATGGGCACATTGGCAGGTGCCGTTGGCACCGATGGTTCCTGCAAAACGCGTAATTCTGCATTAGAAAATACATAATCCGAAACATCATCATAATGTTTTAAAGCCGAATTCATAAACTGATAGGCATCTTGTGGATTTTCACTTGAAACTGTAATCACCAGTAAATTGGTTTCACTAACCTGTGTACAGCTGACTGAGGCTGGTGAAGTTGTTCCGACATCTTCTTTCACTAATGATACTAGTGCGTCACTTTCAAAAATTTCTTTGATAACAGTGGCCATCTGATTGGCCATTGTTAAAGATGTATAGGTATTATTTTCCCCTTCGGCACTGACTGCCAAGGTGGCTGAAACACTGTATTGTGGCACATATAACAGCTTTCCGATTCCACTGACAAGTAGCCACATAGAAAGTGCAGCTAAGACAATCATCCACCAGTTTTTTAATAATTCTCTTATCATTCCCTGATAAGACAATGATGCTAAACTTATTTCATCGCGATTCATAGCGTTTCCCCTTTCTGTTGTGACTATTCAACAACGACAGTTAACCAGGCTTCTCCCTGTTCTCCACCTGAAGAAATCGTATATTGGATTTCATATGTTCCTGGTACCTGACTATTGACAGTAGATTGTGTCGCTATATTTCTAGTCGACACACTGTCACCTTCACGATTGACAGCTTTTAAAACATACTGATCAGGATCAATGGTTTGCCCAGTGGCCAAATATACGATTCCCTGTGACAATTGAATATCGATTGTTTTTGAACTGTCTATGATATGCACTGGTAAAGATATATTTCTGGTATCACCATAACTGTTTGTCACAGAAAATGTAGCTGTATAGCTTCCTGCCAAAGAATAATTAACATTGCTGTTATCAAAAACGATCATACTCGTTAAATCACCATCTAAAGCATCTTCAACGCTCAACAGTTTTAACAGTTCAGTGCTCGTCCCTTCTTTTTCCAGGAAAGTCAGCGAATCAGAAGCATAGAAACGTGGTGAATAATAATCTGTAAAACGTACTTTACGTGTCAGACTGGCCGATTGTCCTGCGGAATCAAAAACCACATAAGTGACATTGCATACCCCTTTTTCAATAAAACGGCTTTGATTTCCAGCAATGATCTGACTGGTCAAGTCGCCATCTTGTTCATCTTTGGCCGATAATCCTGCCAGAATCTGCTCTTTCGTATAATCGCATGGAATTTCAACCACATCACGATCACTGGTCAGTTCTGGAACAGATGAATCACTTTTTAAAAAATCTACGACCACAGATGATGTAAAAATAATCAGCGCTACACAAAACAACGCCATAACCCCATATCTTAATATCTTCATTGTCATCTCCCCATTTCATCAATATATTTTAAATCCTGCAACTAACTGACAAGAAAATAGAAAAGCGGGTGCTAAATACAACAAATGCACCTGCTGCTATAACTTTATCTATTTTCCAGCACGATATAAAAATCCAACTAAACTCATCAACACCTCATATCCATTTTTTATAACCATCTTTAACATTCTATGTTTAAAAAATCCTCTTATTTTCAAACAAATATGACATGAAATACTATATCGTTATGATTATAATTCAGCTCATAATTTAGTGTCAATTTATTTCGTAAACTAGACTATTTGTGCGTAAAACATAGTTTTTTGTGTATTATTTATTAAAAAAATAAGTGTGCTTTGTTAGAATATAAGCAAGGAGGAGATCGTATGAATGAAAAAGAAATGTTAAATGACTGTATTGCCTTAACACAGAATTTTATCAGTCAGTACTATCAACGTAAAATCGATTTCTGTTTATCTTGTCTTGATAAAGATTTTGTTTTCATCGGTCCTTATAATTTTCAACAGTCCCATGGCAAAAATGAATTTATGAAAATCGCTGAACAGCAAAGAAAAGAAGATAAAAACAAAGTCAAAATCAATATATCTCATAAACATTACTCACTGATTGAACGTAATGCATATTTATGGATCATTGAATGCAGTTATTATGCTCATACAACAATGAAAGACGGTCGTTATCTGTTAACAAAACCACGCTGTACTTTTATCTGGAAGCGAAAAAAAAATGCCTGGCTTCTGTTACATCTTCATGTTTCCTATGCCAGAGATATCCCTTTGGTTTTTGATAATACTTTTAAAAACAATACCATTCAAAACTATTCATCATGGTTTCAATACATCAATGAAATTGATACCTTAGAAAACAGGGACAGACGTACTGCTTACAGCGACATCAACGGCCATATTCATTACCTGTTTCCATCAGAAATCATTTATGTAAAAGTTGATGATAAATTGTGTACGATACATACTTTTGGTGATCCTATCATTGTCAGAAACTCTTTATCTCAAATTTTAGAACAGAGTCCGTTTTTAACAAAAGTTCATAAACAGTATCTGGTCAACAACAGGTATGTCAAAGCCGTCAAACGTTATCAGCTAACACTGATTCATGACATGACCATTCCTGTCAGCCAAAAAAATTATCTGCAAATTAAACAGGATTTAAATATCATTAAATAACTATCAAAAACGAAAAAAGCTGTCATGATTCATCGGTTTACACCATTAATCGCGACAGCTTTTTAATCACAATTGAATTCCCAGCCTTCATCATCATGATAAATCATCAGTTTTGTCATACCGCCATCAATACAGATATCCTGACCATCAATAAAGCTAGCCTTGTCACTGCATAAAAACAGTACCATATGGGCGATATCCTCCAGTTTTCCTACTCTCTTGACTAAATGCTGCAGGGCATCAGGACCATCATATTCTTGATCCTGGGTATCGATCCATCCTGGAGAAATGGCATTGACGCGTACCTTACCAGCCAAAGAAACCGCCAGACTATGGGTCAACGCACTGATTGCGCCTTTGGCAGCGCTGTAGCTTTCGGTTTGCGCCTGTGACATATGAGCTCTTGTTGATGAAATATTGATAATAGAACCACCTTTTCGAAAATAATCTTTAAACAGTTTTACTAACATAAATGGTGCTGTAACGCCTACCTGCAGGGCATACATAAATTCTTCATAACTGCACTCATCAATACCTTTCATCAATGGTTTAGCGTTATTGATTAAATAATCAATCTGTCCATAATCATTAATGACCTTTGTCACAAAAGCTTCTAAATCCTCTTTTTTACCAATATCTCCTTGAAAATAGTCGTTTTCTAAAATATCGATCACACAAACTTGAGCCCCCTCATTTTGAAACATTTCGACTATCTTTTTGCCAATTCCTGAACTTCCTCCTGTAACAACAACAACCTTATCTTTAAATTCCATATCGTTTCTCCTTTATTCTTATCATATCACCATCATGAAAAAAAGGCTGAAATTTTTCAACCTTTAATCATGATCTTGTTCATATTTAATGATTTCACCACTAACAGCATCAATATCTAAATCATATTCAACACGACCATCTTTAATTTCAATTTCATATTTATACTTATGCGTATCATCATCATAATCTAATTCACATTTTACCAATGTCCCAGTACCCACTCTATTCATTGCTATTTCCTGAGCTTTTTCTGCACTAATCTGTGTTGTGTTTTGATTTGTATTTTGATTCTGATTTGTCTGATCAGTTGTATTTGACTGTGCTGGCACGTAATCGTCATCTTTTTCTACTTTTAAAACTTTACCATCTTCAGCATCCACTTCGACTTCATACTTTTCTGTATCTGTAACGATTGTAAAATCATAATATGTGTTTCCATCATCTTTATCTTTTTTGGCTTTTAAAACTTCACCATTGACTTCTTTCAAAGCAATTTTTTCTGCTTCATCTAATGAAATAGCTTCAGCACTGTTACTGCTGCATCCAAACAACATCACTGATAATAACATTATCGCTAATATTTTTTTCATATTCAAATCCTCCTCAATTATTCTTTTCTGTTTCTTTTTACACTTATATTATATACAAGATATTCTTTTTATACCTTAAAAACACCTAAGAATAAAATGAGAATTTTCTCATAAACACTGATTCAATTCAAATCTTTCAAAAAACCAATCCATTCATGCTTATCATTCTTTACCCCTTGCATATATATTCTTAAATTACTCGTACTCACTCCTATAAAAACTGGTTTCCCATTATTTTTTATTCCTTCATAAGCTGCCATAATTTTTTCTTTAGAATTTTCATGATGACACAAAAATAAAGACTTACCTATTAAATCATCATAATTCCGTTCTTCATAATAATGATATTTTGCATTTTTATTCATAAAACGAATAACATAATCATTATCAACAAAAACAATCGGATAAGGATAACTATCCAAGATTCCTTTATACATCTCTAATTCATCCATCTTACTTCTCCTGCCTTAAAATTTTATCCATTTTTTTCCCTTTAGCTAATTCATCAATCAGCTTATCCAAATAGCGAATTTCCTGCATCAAAGGTTCTTCAATATCTTCAATTCTGACACCACAAACCACACCTTTAATAAGTTTTCTATTAGGATTTAAATCTGGTGCCTGCAAGAAAAAATCACCATACGTTATCTCACTATCTAATAACTCATTAATTTGTTGCTGCGTGTATCCTGTAAGCCACGAGGTAATCATATCAACTTCATCTTGATCATGTCCTTTTCTCTTTGCTTTATTGATTAGCAATGGATAAACTTTCGCAAAAGACATATCATAAACTTTATTATTCATCTTAACAACCCCTTTATTTCATGATAATCAAAAAAGGATAGAAAAACAACATCTATCCTTTATTTAAAAATAAATCACAAATTCACTGTATTCATTTTCGACACTATTCACTTCGATATAATAATGATATAAATCTAATAAACGTTTAGCAATCGCCAATCCCAAGCCAAAGCTCTTATCATTGATTTCCCTTGATTCTTCTATTTTATAAAAGCGATCAAAAATCAGTTCTTTCTTTTCCTCTGGAATTCCAATCCCATGATCTTTAACTTTCAATTCATTATTTTTCAAAACAATATCTATACAAACATGATTTTCATCCCTTGCATATTTTACAGCATTATCAAACAAAATGATTAATATCTGTTTAAAATGTTCTTCCTTCATAAAAATCTTATGAGAATCATCATGATCAAATGTAAAATGAATATGATCATTCATCAGCTGAAATTCAGCCATTGTTTTTTCAATGATTTCAACACCATCAACTTGATCATTCACATCAATTTCTATCTCTCTAGTTAAATGTAATAATTCATGACATAAAGTAATCAGTCTTTCTACTTCTTTTTTAGTCACCTCTAAAGATGAAGCAAGAACCTGAGGATCATTTTGTCCCCATCTTTGCAGCATATCAATATTGCCTTTAATAATAGCTAACGGCGTCTTCAGCTCATGAGAAGCATCAGAAACAAACTGTTTTTGTTGCTGCATAGAACGCTCCAGCTGATCTAATACATCATTAAACTCCTGTCCTAAATGTGACAGTTCATCATCGCCTTCAATTTCTAAACGATGTTCAATCCCTTCCTGTTTGATATTTTGAATATCTCTGGTCAAATCATCAACTTTTTTTAAATAGCGATGACTGATGGCCAAACCACAAATCAGACTGCTGACCAAAGCAATTACAAATAATATGACAAACAATACGAT
Source organism: uncultured Bacillota bacterium (assembly GCA_949290865.1). Lineage (GTDB taxonomy): Bacteria > Bacillota_I > Bacilli_A > Erysipelotrichales > Coprobacillaceae > Faecalibacillus. Next base: position 15,067 of record CASETM010000043.1, on the reverse strand, counting down.
CATGATACTTAAAATAGGTGACAAGATATTTTCATCCATTCCATAGATGCGTCTAATAATCAAAGAATAATAAAACATGTAAACCAGCATAAAGAAAGAAAATAATGAAATAAATCCCATGATCAGCAAAGAACTGGATGAAATCAGCTTAAAACGAAACGATTTTGCTTTTATCATACTAAACGATATCCTACTCCCCTGATTGTTTCAATCGGAATGCCTTTCATCTTATTTCTTAAATAACGAATATAAACTTCGATAATATTCGTCGATACATCGTCATCATAACCCCATACTTCATCGAGAATCTGATGACGAGTTAATACTTGACCTGCATTTTTAACGAGTAACATCAATAAATCAAATTCTGTTACCGTTAAAATAATTTCTGTTCCTTGATACATCACTTTTCTGGTTGGTAAATCAATATGAAGATCGCCATGCTGTAATACAGACATTTCCTTTTTCATTTGCGTTCTTCTAAGCAAAGCATGAATTCTCGCTAACAGTTCTTCCATATCAAATGGTTTAGCAACATAGTCATCAGCTCCAATCTGCAAACCATTGACCTTATCCATCACACTGTCTCTAGCTGTCAGCATAATCACCGGTGTATCTTTCTGTTCACGTAAACGTCGACAAACTTCAATACCATTCATTTTTGGTAACATCAAATCCAATAAAATCAGATCATAATTATTGCTTAATGCTTTTTCCAGACCATCTTTGCCATCAAAGGCCTGATCACAGTCATAACCACTATGACTTAATTCCAGTTTCAATAACTCAGACATATTTTTTTCATCTTCAATAATCAGTAACTTCATAACCTAATCCCTTTCATAATCAACGATACTGCCATCATAACTGCTGATCGTCACATCCATTCTCTGCTGATTATGATCAACAATTTCTAAATCATAATAAATTTCAAAGTCTTCAAATTCCATTTCTGATTTAACCACTGTTCCTGGAAAACGTTTTAAAGCAATGGCATGTGCTTCACTACGCGAAACATTAATACGTTGATAAACCGTATTTAAAATAAATATACCACTTCCAGCAGCCATTAAAATAAATACAACCGCAAAACCAACCCAAAATTTTTTTGATCTTAATATATTTTTCATACTATCACTTCCTCACTTATATGATAAATGATTCATCTTTTTTTAGCATTAGAAAAGGATGAATATTTGCTGAGAATTTTCTCATAATTTCTACCCTATTTAACAAACAATCAGTTAAAATATATATATATTCAATATTATATAAAAGGAAATCAATTTATGTTAAACAATCCATACTACGAAATTACAAAAACAATTAATAATTTACCAGTAAATATTATTATTCATCCCATCAGTCCCATACAAATTATAGAAGCTCATTGGCATCGTGCCTTAGAAATCTCCATTGTCTTTGAAGGTGAAGTTATTTTTTATAATGCCAACAAACAAAAAAGATGTCAAAAAAATGATATTAATTTAACAAACTGTGAAGAAATCCATTATTCTATACCACAATATACACATTTTGATGATAAAAATGGTGGTTTCACGCTACAAATCAACTATGATTTTTTATATCGTTTTCTTCCTGACATCGATCAGATTTATTTCGAAATCACCGATAATAAAGTTAGACAAAAACTGGTCCAATGCATGTATAAAATTTATAATTATTATTTGAGTCATCTTGATACAAAATATATGAGAATTTATGCAACAACCTTAGAAATCATTGCCATTTTATATGAACAATGCAAAAAAAAGAGAACAATTCCCTCAACAAATAAAACAAAAGAAATTATTCAATATATCCATCAATATTATCAAACCAATCTTTTATCTAAAGATGTTGCTGACTATTTTGGCTATTCACGAGAATACTTCTCTCGCTTTTTCAAACAGGAAATTGGTTTATCTTTCAAACAATATCTTACTTATTTTCGATTGCATAAAGCCATCCAGTTACTTGAACACACACATAAGACCAATGATGAAATTGCCTATGAAGTAGGCTTTAATAATGAAAATCAATTTATTACAAATTTTAAAAAACAGTTTCAAATGACACCAGGACAGTATAAAAAGTCACATTTTCAATATAAAAATGTCAAATAATCATATATTTTATCATATTTCATCTCCTTATAATGAAATATAAGGAGGATAAAAGAATGAAAAAAATAATCAATATGTTACTGACTGCTGTAATGATATTTACTATTAATATCGCTACAACAAAAGCCCTAGAACCTAAACAGATTCCTTTTGATTTAAGCTCTACTGTTTATAACTATGGAGAAGCTATTGACAAAATTATTTTAGATACATCAGCTTTTGATATTGATACAAAATCAATTTCTCCTGATACATTTGAAATATATGCCACTGCTACAACTCCATATACTGATCCTGACATTCTTGATTTGATTGCTAAAGATGGCTTAACTCATTGTGGATTGTATTCAGATGTTGAAAGACAAATAGAAAGCATCAGTTATGAAAATGGTAAAATTATCTTAAATTTAGTTACGACTAAGGATACTGCGGGAAAAGGAACTTTAGATTTTACTGCGAACTTTGAAACACAAAAAGGCTGTAATTTATCGGTTGATATTGACTACCGTATTGAATTAAATTCACCAATCAAATTAGCAGATGGCACTCAATTAAATAGTACTGATATTCAATTTACACAAAATGATGGCATTATCAATGATGAAATCAGTCAATTCACCGCAGGTGAACTTAATGGTTTTAAATATCAGTTCTACACACCTGAAAACGCTGATGATGGACAAAAACATCCACTGATTGTCTGGTTCCATGGTGGAGGAGAATCAGGTTATAAAGGTGTTCTTTACAACAATGAATCACAACTAAAAGCGAATCGTGGTGCCGTTTGTTTTACAACAGCAGAAGCACAGGAAATCTTTGGTGGAGCCTATGTCTTAGCACCACAGACTCCAAATGAATGGTCTGACAGCCTTGATGATGCAAAATCATTGATTGATGAAATTATTAAAAACAACAATATTGATACAAATCGTATTTATGCTTACGGATGTTCTGCTGGTGGGTATATGACATTAGATATGGTTGTAAAAAATCCTGATTTCTTTGCTGCTGCTGTTGCTACCTGTCCAGCAATTGATCAGGCCAATATCAATAGATATGGTGAAGGTCGTATCATTACTGATGAGGAATTATTATCAACCAAAAATACCCCAATCTGGGTCATTCAGGCGAAAAACGATACAACCGTCAAATATGAAGAAAGTGCTTTAAGAATTTATAATTTATTAAAAGATCAAAATGCCATCCTGACATCTTATGAAAATGTTACTGTTGATGGAGATAAATATTCTGGTCATGAAGCATGGGTTTATACTGCATTAAACATGCCTGAAAACAATGGTGAGCACGTCTGGCAATGGAGCGCGCGACAGACTTTAAAAACACCAGAAACTGTAACTGATACTGAAACTTCAAAAACAGAATCTCCAGCAAATCAAAAGACTGAATCTGTCAAAACTGGGGATACCTCTTTAAGAGAACTCTATCTTGTTCTTTCCACAATCAGTTTAACTGTTATGGGATATCAGATTTTTAGAAGAAAAATGATTTAAACACAAAAGTAATAACAATACCTGCTTTTCAATTTATAAAAAAAGGCTATAACCAGAATAAAAACATCTTTTTGGTTATGCCTTTTTTATTTATTTAATATTTACATTCTTTTTATGTCTTTTTCTCATAACAAAAATAACGGTGAGGGTCAAAACTATCGCAGCACCAGCAAAAACCATGACATTCTGCATAAAGCGATCGTGTTGTCCTGCCTGATATGATTTTTGATAAACATCATAAAAATCTTTGTATACAGCATCTTCTGCATATTGTGCAAAAGATGAATAATGTTCACTTTCATTGGCAAAACCGTCTTCGTAGCCACTTTTTTTTGCTCTTTGTTTAATCGTTTTGATTTCTTTTTGATATTGCGTAATATTATTTTTTAAACTTGACTGATATACTTCCTGCCCTTTCCCAGAAACCACGTTAAGTGCTTCTTTTTCATCCTTACGATTAAAAACAATTTCTCTGGCTTTATTTTTCGCCAATGTTTCTAACTCTTCAAAATATTCACTTTCATATGTCTTAAAAGATGTCTGATATTCACTGATATACAAATCCCTTTTTAGTCCTTCTGGAACTTCGTTTTGATAGGTATCATAAAGACGCGCATCATTTTTGGCATTTTGCATTGCCAGCTGTTTTGTCGATTTTGTAAGTTCATCATCCGCTTTATGAAAACCTTCACGATAACCGGCCGCATAATATTCATTTTGTGCAGATAAATCAGGCAATGCTGCATCAGGCTGGCTCTTTTTAAAGGCATATCCAGATGATACACCATTGGCTTTTTGCTGCTGATCGAGCTGCTGCTGACGTAATCTGGCTTCTTCCTGCGCCTTTTGTCTTGCTAAAGCAGAATCACAGCTTGATGAGCTAGATGATGATGAAGACGAAGAACTGCTTCCACCATTATGACAATGATACTCACCTGGAGAAAGCCCCCATTTTGCACAGTTTGTTCGACAGGTATGACAGCCATTTGAATCAGTTCGTCCTGGATGACCATAAACCGGTGACATTGTCCCATAGCATAAAACACATGAAAAAAATATCACAAGCATCAGTACTTTTTTTACAAACTTCATACTATAACCTTCCTTATCGAAGAATTAACATAATTTCACATAATCAACAGCTCTATTATATGCTCAAACAAAGCCAATAACAACAAAAAGAAACATCAATGTGTAAAAAGCCACAAAAAAATATGACCTTTAAGATAAAAGTCATATTATGCTAATGATTTCATTTTTAGCCCTTCAATCAGATGCTGCATTAAATGCTTAATAAAATGACTCAAGGTAAAGAAGACCATGATCATTGCCACTCCTGTTTCCAAAAGCAGAATAATTCTTATTGTTTCAGGAACCATGATATTCATTGATTGCAGATAAATAATATATTTTTTCAAGGCAAAAGCTGTAATGACAAACGGGAAAGTAAATGCCGCAAAACTTGGATAAAAAGATAATGTCATTAATTTTGGCAACTGGAAAAGAACCATGATATAAAGCATTTGTGCCAAAACAGCCAATATCAAAACAAAAGTAAAAGACACATTTTGTGCAACTGTTAAATATCCTGCTAAAGATAAACTCATCGGTGCTGTATAAATACAAAACAGCGGTTTCGCTGATTCAGGAATTTTAACTTTCATATAACGATAAGTAATCATCATAAAAGCAATAATATAAAAACCAAATCCCAGCCAGAACAAGACATGTCCTAATTTCTGTTGACCAAAAGTCGCTGATGTCACCGATCCAACGATAATTCCTACGTAAGTGATAAAGACAGTAGGATAAATATCTTCCAGGCGGAATTGTAACAAAAACTTTTTGGCATACCACACCATTAGCATCAAATGCGAAATAATAGCAGCTAACCAGAATAGATAGGCAATTTGTCCAATAAATGGATAGGCATAAGTACTAAGCTGCATGATCGACATAAAAATTGTTGCCGATACACTGGCAATGATCGGACTCTGATAATCTTCGACGATCTGCTTTGGATGTATAATAAATTTTAACAGTAAAAATATTGCCAGTACTGCGCCGATTCCTCCACAGATCAGACGTAAGGTTTCTGAATATTCCTGTAAAAGATTTCCTAATGATGTAATGCCCAGAATGACACCGGCAATTGGAATTGGTATATGTTTGATCATATGTTTCATATTGTTATCCCTCATTTCGATAATCAATATATCAGATTTATTCCATAATGAAAAATTATATATTATAATATATCCATAAGAAATATTTATGGAGGATATTATGCTGGACTTTAGAATCGAAACTTTTATTGCTGTCTGTGAATATATGAACTTCACCAAAGCAGCCAATGCTTTACATATTACCCAGCCCGCTGTCTCACAGCAGATCCATTATCTGGAAGAATACTATCAGACAAAATTATTCGAACATCAAAATCGAAAACTGATTCTGACAGCCGCTGGAAGAGCACTGCTTTCAGCAGCTTTGACCATGGCAAATGATCAAAAAAAACTGACAGAAAAAATATTACAGTTAGGAAAACAGCATCACCCTGTCGTATTTGGTGCCACTTTGACCATCGGTGAATACCTGCTGCCTTATTATATTGCGGATTATGTAAAGAAATATGGTGATCCTTCACTTACTTTTTTTATCAATGATACAAAAACGCTATTAAAGAAGTTAGATAATGGAACAATCGATTTTGCTTTTGTGGAAGGTTATTTTCCTAAAGATGATTATGACTATATCACCTGGAAAAAAGAAAAACTGATTCCTGTATGCAGCTATCATCATCCACTTTTAGAAAAAAATCAAATCACTTTAACTGATCTGTTTTCCATCCCATTAATATTACGCGAAAAAGGATCAGGAACAAGAGATACGCTGGAACACTTTCTGGCCTGTGAAAATATTTCAGTAGATGACTTTGATACAACGATTGAAGTCGGTGGTGTTGAAGCCATCAAGACGCTGGTAAAACTGGGAACTGGGATCACTTTTCTTTATGAATCTGCATTTATTCATGAATATCATGATCACCAGCTGGCCATCATTCATCTGACCAAAGAGTTTGCTAATGAATTTTCATTTATCTGGCGCAAAAACAGCATTTACGGCGAAAATTACAAAGCCTTTTTTGCTCAGCTGATCGATTAAAAAAGATAAACAAACAGGGGCTAAGAATTAATATCTTTTGCCCCTTTCAAAACACTGTACGTAGGGTTCACTACACGGCGTTTCATAAGTTTATAGAATTGTAGTAATCTAATAACTCAAAGCTTTTTAATCTTTCATTTGTCAGTGTTCTAGCGAGTATAAAGCTATGGCTGTATACCAATTTGATCATTCCCAGACTTTATTCTTATTTATACCTGACTTTGCAAATTTCTATACTTTGTCCTCACTAACTTCCATCTTTCCCAGTATATTCGTCTTGGCCATGAATCAGCTCTATCAAGATACACTTTCATATCAGCTATCCTGTAATAATTTATCCATCCCGTAATGTAGAGTTTCAATTCTTGAGCTAATTGTTTACTACTGACAAGTCTATTTCTTTTTGTGATAATATTGTCAATCTTTTTTATCAAAAAAATAAATTCACCAATACTGATAATGAGCTCTAGAATTGAGAATACTCATCAAAGTATAGAGGTTAAATATTATAAGAAAACTGATTTTTATTATTTTTCAAGAAGCCAATCAATTACATTTATGACTTTTATTCCTTCATAGTTACCTAATGTAAACCTATCAAGCGTTAAAACTACTTTTTCATAATTATCTTTTATATTTCTAAGTGGTCTTAGTTCTCTATTAAATGTTGATTCAGCAGTCATATCAGCACTAACTTGAAAATATTTAATTTCATCGTCTTTTCTAGCTACAAAATCAACTTCATTATGACCTAGTTTCCCTATATTTATTCTATATCCACGACGTAAGAGTTCAAAATACACAACATTTTCTATTGAAAATCCAAGATCATAATTCTTTTTGGGTAATATATAGTTTCTTAAGCCCAAATCTACCATGTAGAATTTTTTATTTGTTTTAAGCAATTCTTTGCCATTAATATCAAAACGTTCAACTTCATAAAATATAAATGATTCACATAATGCATCAATATAATTGTCTACTGTATTAGCAGATACTTTTCTCCCGTTTGAGATAAGATAATCTGTTACGCTTCGTATAGATACTGGACTGCCTATTACACTTGCTAAAAACTTTGCAATAGACTTTAACAAGGGAATATCTGATACCTTTCGTTTTGTTGGATCTTTTTCTTTTCTACTTTGTCTTTCCTCTATATCTTTAATGATAACTGTGTTATAAATTCCTTCTAGATAAGTGTTTATCTTCTCTTTATTTTTATCTAAATTAACAATATATGGAAGACTACCAATATTTAGATATTCTGAAAAAGATTTATCTGAATAATCATTTGTAACATCGCAAAACTCTTTAAAAGACAAAGGAAGCATTTTAATCTCAATATATCTTCCTGTAAGGAATGTTGCTAAATCTCCAGATAGCATATAAGAATTAGAGCCAGTGATATAAATATCAATATTATCTTTTATATACAAACTATCAACAACTTTTTCATAGGAATTTACACGTTGTATTTCATCAAGAAAAATATAGTTTTTTTGTTCAAAATTGATTCGTTCTTTAAGAAAACTATACAATTTTCTATAATCCAAAAGTCTTTCGTATTCAAGTTCTTCAAAATTAATTGAAATAATTTGTGAGCTGTCAACACCATTTTTTAGTAATATTTGCTGAAATTGTTCAAGTAAGGTAGATTTTCCACAACGTCTTATCCCTGTAACAACTTTAATAACCTTTTCATCTTTCCATGTTAATAATTGACTTAGATATTCTCTTCTTTGAATCATAATTACACCTCTCTATAGTTATTCCAATTATAACATTAATTATTCATTTATTCAAATTAAATACCAAATCAGGAATATAATCTATAAATATTAATAAAAGTTCCGAAATGGGAATTTGATTAACGAATATTATATTTGTAATTGTCAATCGAAATATAACATGATATATACAATTCCACTTTGTGCATGATAAACTATGTAAGTCATTTGATTGATTTCTTTCATTCATTTGATTTTCTTCCTGTGTTTAGTTTTGCAGTTTCTCAGGCCACAAGACTATTATACAGGAGGGGTTTTTCATTATCACTTCGCTAAAGCTTTTTTATGATCCACAGACTATCTGTGGGTTTTATTATGTACAAAAACAGATGAACTCAATCATCTGTTTCCTTTGCACACTGATTTAAAAAACGTAAAGAATAAACAATACATATCACCGAAATGATAAACGTCAGGATATCAGAAAGTGGCATTGAATATAAAACTCCATCCGAACCAAAGAATCGTGGTAAAAGTAAAGCAAAACCGACTCCAAAAACCACTTCACGAATCATTGACAGCAGTGTTGATAACAGTGCCTTTCCCAATGATTGTAAATAAATAAAAGTAGCCTTATTAATGCAGGCAAAAATCATCATGCATAAATAAATTCTAAACGATTTGACCGCAAACTGGGTATAATAAACACTTTCATTGGCTGAACCAAACAATGCAATCAGCTGAAGTGGGAACAATTCAACAATGACTGGCGCAATCAACCCAACCAAAGCTTCACCGCATAAAAGATACAAAAATAATGTTTTTGCCCGATCAAACCGTTTCGCACCAATATTATATCCTACAATTGGAATGCACCCAGCGACCATACCGATTACGATTGAAATGACGATCTGAAAGAATTTCATGACAATACCAACAACAGCCATCGGAATCTGACTATACTGCGTCTGCTGAAATATTGGATCGATCAGACTATAGCGTAAGATCATATTCTGCATGGCGGCCATACTTAGCACCAGTGAAATCTGCGAAAGAAAACTGCACAAACCTAAAAATAAGCATTTTTTCAGAATATGGCCATTCAGATAGAAACTGCTTTTCTCCAGATGAACCGATCTTAAATGAAACAAATACCAGATTGAAATCATTGCCGTCACTATCTGTCCCAGCACAGTTGCTACGGCTGCGCCCATCATGCCCCAGCGAAAAACATAGATAAAGATTGGATCACAAATCACATTGATCAGCGCCCCCAAAACCGTTGCTGCCATCGCCAGTTTAGGACTGCCATCACTACGTATAACAGGATTCATTGCCTGTCCAAACATATAAAAAGGAATACCCAAAGTAATATATGTCATATATTCTTTTGAACAAAAAAACGTCTCACTGTTAACACGGCCACCAAAGGCACTCAGCAGTTGTGACTGAAACAGCAGATAGATTACCATAATAACGATTCCAGAAAGAACAGCCATCAATACCGAATTGCCTATGCTTTTATGTGTACTCTCTTTATTCTGTGCACCTAAACAAATACTCATAAAAGCACAGCAGCCATCTCCGATCATAACGGCTATCGCCAAAGCAATCACCGTTAAAGGGAAAACAACCGTATTTGCGGCATTACCATAAGAGCCAAGATAACTGGCATTAGCAATAAAAATCTGATCGACAATATTATACAGCGATGCCACCAGTAAAGAAATAATACATGGAATGGCATATTTCCGCATGAGTTTGCCTAAACTCTCTTTTTCTAAAAAACATGTGTGTTGCCTGTTTCCATAACAAAACCTCCTATAAAAAAACGTGTGGCATACTTGACTGGATTTACGCAAGTATGCTACACGTTCGTTTGCATTTTAACAATTTTTCACTTTTTTTTTCAAAGTTTTTTTCCTAAAGAAAACCCCTTTTTTCACTTAACAGTGATCATGATCTCCTGTTATCATTAAAGATATTGCTGATATTTGCCTTTTAATTCATCACTCACCATAACAATGGCATTCAGCGATTCAAAAAAATGACGTTCAAAATCACTTTCCCCTTTATTGATACACCATAATGCCTCATAACCAGTATAAGCATGAGCCAAAGCTGTATACAGAACGTCTGGTGGTGAAGTATTCAAAATCTCCTTCTTATCTTGAGCCTTTTTGATGATCAGTGTCATCAATGCTGTCAGATTATCACGCATATCAAAACTATGATGATTTTCTTTTAAATTAGCAATAAACATCTGACTGAATAAATCATACCCATATTTTCTTGTCTCCTTAATAAGATGCGAAAAAATAACCAGCAGCTGTTCATAATGCGTATCGACATCAACCAGCTGATAGGTATTATTAACCAGACTGGTTATCGTGGCATCATAAAGTCCTAAAATCAATTCTTCTTTGGCATGGATATAATTATAGAAAGTCGGTTTGGTAATACCTAACTGATCACATATATCCTGGATCGTAACTTGAGTATATCCTTTATCTAAGAACATATATAATGCAGTTTTAATAATTTCATCTTTTGATATTTTCATAAGAACACCTCTATTAAATATAACATAACCTAATAGCTTTGTCTTATCAAGGAAAAAAAGAATTTTTTCACAAGCACTTATTGACAATATACCTATATATTATATAATTTAACTAGAGTTAAATTTATTTTTATTCAATTAAAGAAAGGAGAGCAAATATGTCTAAAAATTTATTTGACAAAACATCTATTGGCAACATGAAACTCAAAAACAGAATATTCATGTCACCAATGGGAACAACTGGTGAAGCCGATGGTGCTTACTGTAATGAAGGAATCGATTACTTTGAAGAAAGAGCCAAAGGTGGCGCTGGCTTGATCATCACTGGTGCCAATGTTGTTTCAACGAAATATGAACCAAGACCATGTACCGAATTATCTGATTTTCACCATGTAGAAAGATTAAATATGTTAATTGAAAGATGTCACTGTTATGGAGCCAAAGTCTGTGTACAATTATCTCCAGGATTAGGACGTCAACAGTTTACCGATCCATTTACGCCACCATACAGTGCCGGAAGCGTTAGCGCTTTCTGGTTTCCAGATCTGATTTGTAAACCATTTTCAAAAGAAGATATTCACTATCTGGTAGAAAAAATCGGATACAGTGCTTCTCTGGCTGTCAACGCTGGTGCCGATTGCGTCGAACTGCATGCCTACGGTGGATATTTGTTAGATCAGTTCCATTCTGTGCAATGGAATAACAGAACCGATGAATATGGTGGGTCTTTAGAAAACCGTATGCGTTTTACATTAGAATGTATTGAATCTATTAAAAAGAATATTCCGCATGGTATGCCATTGCTGGTTAAATTCACACCACATCAAAGAGTTGAAGGTTTCAGAACAATAGATGAAGGTATCGAAATGGCCAAAATCCTGGAAAAAGCAGGTGTTGATGCTTTACATGTTGACACTGGTTGTTACGAAGAATGGTTCCAAGCCATTACAACTGTTTACAGTCAGCCTGGTCATAAACTAGATGTTCAAAAAGCTATCAAAGATGTAGTACATATCCCAGTATTAGGAGATGGAAAATTAACTGATCCAGCATTAGCCCAACAAGCGGTTGCTGATGGTATTTTAGATTATGTTGGTTTAGGACATCAGATGCTCGCAGATCCATACTGGCCTAAAAAGGTAAAATCTGGTCATACCGAAGATATTACCCCATGTGTTGGCTGCAATGAATGTCTGCTGGCAGGATTCAGCGGTAAGCATTACTATTGTGCAGTCAATCCATTATGCTATGCTGAAAAATCTTATCAACTGCCAAAAACTGATGTTCATAAAAAAGTACTAGTCATTGGTGGTGGCCCAGCCGGAATGGAAGCAGCAATTACTGCTCGTCGTCGTGGCTTTGATGTTGATCTTTATGAAAAAGACAGTCGTCTAGGTGGAACATTATGGCCTGCCGGTGGTCCAGATTTCAAAGTAGATGTTATTAAACTGATTAAATATCTGGAAACACAATGTTATAAAACAGGTGTCAATATTCATTTAAATACAACTGTTACTGCTGATAATATCAAAGGTGAATATGACAAAGTTATTTTAGCAGCCGGAGCTTCTCCTGTTATCCCTGCTATTAAAGGTATTGAAAAAACAATTTTAGCTTCTGACTACTTAACTCATAAAAAATCTGTTGGTCAAAATGTTGTCGTTATTGGGGCTGGACTAGCTGGTACTGAAGCAGCTTGTGATATTGCTCCAAAAGCTGAAAAAGTAACATTAGTTGAATTATGTCCTGATATTCTTTATACCGCTCAACACTGTCTAAACAATGATCAGCATTTAAAGAAAATGGTCAAAGAACGTCATGTTCAAGTAGAAGCCAATGCCAAAGTTGTTGAAATTAAAGATGACTCTGTGATCTTTGAAAGAGATGGCGAAACCTTCACAATTCCTTGTGATACAGTTTTAAATGCCGTTGGCTTTAAAGCCAATAACCAGTTAGAAGATATTCTCGAAGAAAAATACGATGATGTCGTTGTCGTTGGGGATGCAGTTGCACCAAGAAAAATACTGACTGCAATCCACGAAGGATATCACGCAATTCGTGTCATGGAATAATAAAAAAGAATCAGTAATTATATACTCTTCATATAACGACTGGTTCTTTCTTTTTACTCATTATTTATATATATGTTTTTTAGAAATCTCTTTTAATGAAGACACACCTGTCATTAACATCGTATCTTTAAGTTCCTGGCCAAGAGTTTCAACCTGAATTTTAACACCTTCTTCGCCTCCACCATAAATGGCATTAACAAATGGTCTGGCAATAATAACCGCATCAGCACCTAAAGCTAAAGCTTTAAAGACATCGACACCATTTCTAATACCACCATCAACAAAAATAGTGACTTGCCCTTTAACCGCATCTGCAATTTCTTCTAACACACTGGCCGTTGGTGGCGTTCCATCTAAAACACGTCCCCCGTGATTAGAAACGACGATTCCTTTAGCACCAGCTGCAATTGCTTTTTTGGCACCTTCTACCGACATGATTCCTTTAACGATAAATGGCACTTGAGCTGCAGTGATGATTTCTTTAAGTTCAGCTTCACTTTTACGACCAGCAGGCGGTATTCTACCTTGTAAAAATGGCAATCCAGCAGCATCTACATCCATCGCAATGGCAAAAGCTCCTGATTCATTAGCCATTTTCAGTTTTTCAAAGCACGTATCCTTATCCCAAGGTTTCACCGTTGGAACTCCGATTCCCTGATTAGCTTGGATATACTTTGTCGCATTGATCATAATATTTTCATCTAAACCATCACCAGTAAAAGCAGCGATTCCACTTTGTGCACAGGCTTTAACATAGACTTCATTAAAAGTATTATCATTATATAAATCACTATAATGTAAACTTACAGCACCTACTGGACCGGCAAAAATAGGATATTTGAAAGCTTTGGAAAATAATTCAAATGATGTATCAATATCTTTAGCCTCGGCAATCGTATCCATTTTGACATAAATCTTTTGCCAGGCATCATAATTAGCGATCGCTACAGTTCCAGTTCCTTTAGCCCCTGGACCTGGCATATGATTAGAACAGGCTTTTCCATTGCAGACTGGACAAGCTTTGCAATGGGGTCCTACTACCGAACGACTTTTTGCTCTTATTTCATTTATATTCATATAAATCTCCCTTTATTCTTTAATAATTTCATTATGAGAAAAGTGACTAATTTCTACCTTTTTAGAATGATCAATTTTATATTTTAAGTTACTTGCATAATTCTGTTTAAAACACAGTGAATATAAAATATCCAAAATCAGTTCAACTGAATATTCTGTTGTATAACTGGCAATCTTAGAAAATATTTTTTCTCTAGTTGTCATATGTAAACAGCAATGACAAACTGAAGATAAACTGTTTTCTCCTATCGATGTGATAGCTATAATCGGAATTTCTTTTTCTTTTAACGCTTGCGCAATCTGATTAAGATAAAAGTTTTCCCCCGTATATGAAATAAAAATGGCACAGTCATCTTGACTTAACATATCGGCCTGATAGTTTTCTTCACCCACAAAATCCTGAACAATGACATATTGGCGAATTCTTGACATCTTCAGCTGGAAAACCTTAGCTAAAGAAACATAAGCGCCAAAGCCAAAGACATAAATATGATGCGCCTTGTACAAACTACTGGCTGCTTGCTGCAAGGCATCATGATCTAATAAGGCAAATGTATCTTTGGCTGATTCAACCATCAGTTCACTTATGACATGAGCTACTTTCATCATCGAATCATCAAGCTGAAAGGGAATATTAGGATCGAGCTGTTCAAAATGCAAATCCAAATAATGCTTTTCAGCCATAATCTGCGCTTTGAGTTCATTATATCCCTGATATCCCAGCTTATGAGCTAAACGAATCACAGCCGATGAAGAAGTAAATGTCAAACGCGCCAGATCACGCGTTGACAATCTTTTTAGATCATCGATATGTTCCATCATATAT
>CASETM010000042.1 GCA_949290865.1 uncultured Bacillota bacterium | reverse complement strand
TCCATAAATACATTTACCGGAGTATTTCCATTCAGTGAAGCATGTGGTGAATTATTTTTCTTATTGACATAGAGGGCAAAAGCTGAATCTATATCTTCTGTATTTTTAAACTGATCAAAATCTGTATTGTACATCCATTGTTCCTTGACTGATTTGAAGCTGCGCTCGATCTTGCCCTTGCTATTTATGTGGAATTCCACATAAATAGCATTATGTGTACTTTATGATTATGTGGAGTTATTTTGTTTTTATAGCTTATAAGGCCATTTTTTGATACAAAAACTCCACATAATATTATTTTAAACTTTCCAGTAATTCAATCAGAGCTTCATCACCTGACCACAATGCCTGTTCTTTATTTATCGATAATACATCTGCTGCTAGTTTAACTGCTTCTATCACTACATCATTAGTGATATCCAGATATATTTCTGTTGTTTGTATATTACTATGTCCTAGGAAACGTTGTATAATAGGTAGTGCTGTTCCATTTTGGAGAAAATGAACAGCTTTTGAATGTCTGAATGTATGAGGGGTTATTGTTTTGTTATTTAACGTTGGACATTTTTTTTTTGCTTTTTCATAATATTTATTTACAATTTTATTCACACCATATCTTGTGAACTTTTCGTTTGAATGATTCAGAAAAAGAAAACCAGATTTTATTTTGAATTTCTTCATATATTCCTTGATCATTGATACAACTGAATCATTGATATATACAAGTCGTTCCCTGTTTCCTTTTCCTACTATCTTTATATATGGATCTTTATTAAAAAATATATCCGACACTTCCATATTGATCAGTTCACTGACCCTCGCCCCTGTTTCATATAATACCGTAAGCATTATATAGTGCTTATATCCAGATCTATACCTTAAATCTATACATTTGAAGAATGCTTTCATTTCTTCTACGGTCATAAAATCCATTTTTTTCTTTGGTACTTTTTTCATTTTGATCGATTTTGATGATAGATAGAGATCGATATAAACAGGATTTATAGATTGTGCATATTCTAAAAATGAATTAATGATTGTCAGTTTGTGATTTCTTGTTTTTGAACTGCATTTTAGCGACCTTTCAACATAATCCAAAAATGTCATTATATTTTTTTTGTTGAAATCATATAGTGAGAGTTCGTGCCTTTTTATTTTTAATTCATCACTTAGATAATTGATAAATTGTTTCAATACGGTCAGATAAGTATCATAGGTATTGATACTAAATTTTCTCTCAAGTTTTAGATGCTTTGAAAAATATGATTCTAAAATGGATGAAAAATCATTCTTAATCTTCATCGAACTTATCACCTCCAAAAATATCAGTTATGAATGATGAATAATCAGCCATTTTATTCTTTGTTTCTTCAAACAGGATGGGGGTCAACCAGACGTATTTCTGTGTTTCATGAAGTGACTTATGACCAAGATAGGCAGATAAATATGATAGAGATAAATTTATATTTCCATCGTTTTTCTGCAATTGGGTAAGGCTCATGACCGCAAAAGTATGCCTGAAATCATGTATCCTTGGACTACCATGCTTCTTCCTTTTGATCTTGTTATGCTTCAATGCCTTATAAAAATAATAATGGACATTGCTTTCTTTTAGTCTGTTATCGACATCGATATAAAGCAAATGTTCATGATTATCAAGTACAAAAGGCGTATTAACTATATAGTTCCTGATCTCATCCGTAAGTGTTTGGCTTATCGGGATCATTCTTTTATTATCATTTTTAGCGATATCGATATAGATAATATTATTGTTGAAATTGATATTGTCGGTTCTTAAATTCAAGACTTCTCCCAGGCGCATACCTGTAGTTATTAAGATCTTTATACAGATGGTCACTGCATTTATCGTGTTGGGTAATAGCTTATACTTTCCAAGAAAATCAGACTCAGGGTAGTTTTCCAGATAATTGACTATTCCTGTCAATTCTTTTTTGCTGTAGATATAAGGTATGTATTCAGCTTCTCCTTTTCGTGATATAGATGGAATGATATAGATATTTTCAATGACATTGTGACTGAATAAATATTTTCCAAACTGACGCAATACACTTGCCTTACTTATCTGAGTTCCGATCCGTTCATTTGAATCTAAATATAAGAAAGGTTCTACGATATCTCTTGAGAAAACAAGATCGTCGATGTTCAGGCTAGAATAATACCTATCAAAAAGGGATATGACAATTAGGCCTTTTTCGTATTTATATCCACAGTGAATCTTGTGTTCATAAAAATCAATCAGATGTTCTTTCCATGGGCTCATCAGTTCAAACACGATATGGAACCTCCAGAACGCACTTTTTTAGACCTTCCATATCAACTTTTGCATATATCTGAATACAATTTGTATTAGAATGACCTAATACATTGGCTATTGAAAATGCTGAAACAGAATTGTTGATAAGGTTGGTTGCAATGCTGTGCCTTAATGTATGTGGCCCGTAATGTCTTCCCTTCAGATCGAACGGAGCGTTAGAAAAGTAAGTATTGACTATATATGTTATCATATAAGTGTTAAGTTTTTGGCCTTTTTCTGTAGTAAATACATATTTTGATGATGATCGCCTTTCTCTTTTGATATATTCGATGATAGGATTACCAATCTCAGGAAGCAATGGAATTACATGCATTCTTTTTGTTTTATGCTGAATAATTCTGATTTCATTTTTTCTCCAGTCAATATTTTCAAACTTTAAATTAGCCACATCACTAGCTCTAATCCCAGAATAAGCCGTAAGACAAAGGACTGCATAATTTCTTAAATGATTATCCTCATACTTGAAATCTCTGGCTGAAATCAGTAACTCTCTTATTTCCTCAATCGTATAAGCTGATGGAATATCTTTATTTTTGATGCTGCTCATATTATCGGGCCATGCAAGCAGGATGTCTTTAGAAATGGCACTTTTTTCATAAGCGAATATCAAAAATCTTCTGATCAGTCTCATCTCGATTACATAAGCAGTCTTATTCATTACGGTCATTCGTTTATTCAGGTATTGGCGTAACGACTCCTTAGTAAGTGACTTGAAATCTGAATCAATCAAAAAATTACGAATCCTTTTACGTTTATTTTCTAAAGTTCTTTCTGAATTACCATCCTCTTTGCTTAATTTTAGATATTCTTCAAGAAGTTGATTTGCATCATGATCTAGCAGGAAATCTCTATGATAATGATAGTTTAGTTTCTTAAAAGGTATGTTTTTATTTGACTGTAACAGATTATTGAATGCGAGAACATATCTTTTTTCACATTGTGTAAGTTTACATTTGTCGATCACATAGATATCTTTTCCAAAATAATCTTCACAGTAATCATACACCATCCATTCTTCAAATAAAGCATCTTCCCCGTGCAATCGGATCAATCGATTCCAGATATACCAGTTTGCACCGTAAACAGTTTTATATGATAAACCAGAATCAAGTAGTTCTTGAAACGCTTTATCAGATAATTCTTTCAATGTGTACATATTATCTACCTCCTTGTCTTGTCATACACGTAGATAATTGTATCCTAAAATAATATTATGTGGAGTTTTTGTATCAAAAAATGGCCTTATAAGCTATAAAAACAAAATAACTCCACATAATCATAAAGTACACATAATACTATTGCCGTGATATACCTGAGCATGAATGATCTGAATCTGCAGCTGAGCACAAATGATCGGTAGCTGTTCATTTTTATAAGGTTTTCCATTATCGGCATATAGTCTCTTGGGAACTCCATATTTAGCTATTGCCCGTTTCAGTACTGTCTGGACATTGACAGCATTATCTTCAAGAAAAAATCCATATCCAACGATCATTCTGGAATGATCATCGATGATCATAATAAGATATGTTCTTAATTTATGACCTCTGCTGTCTTTGATATATGAACAGTAGGTCGTATCCAGCTGCCACATATCGTTGGTATGTTCCATTTCAAATGCTCTCATATCTTCGACCGGTATGTGATTGAATTCCGGTTTTGATGCAATAAATCTTGTTATGGTCGATAATGAAATATCCTTCTTCAATATATTCCCATCTTCAATGAGCTTCAAATAAATTGAAGTGGCCGTCATCCTTGGATTTGTTTGTTTCATTTCTATAATTTTGTTTTTCAAAGTTTTATTTAGTTTCCTTGAACGGCCTTTGTCATTACGTGTTTTTGGCATCAGTCCACTAAATCCTTCTTT
Organism: uncultured Bacillota bacterium; assembly: GCA_949290865.1. Classification (GTDB taxonomy): domain Bacteria; phylum Bacillota_I; class Bacilli_A; order Erysipelotrichales; family Coprobacillaceae; genus Faecalibacillus. The sequence continues at coordinate 1,157 of CASETM010000042.1, read as the reverse complement.
TTGATATGTATCGTACCAGTATCGTATCGTTTGAAACGAATACTCTTTTGATGTACCATCAGGATATTTCAATGGAGCAGACGCAATCCTCTTAAAATACTGCAACGCTGAACGGTCCGGATATGTTCTGTTAAGAACCGGTATGATCAGTTCATATCTAAAAAGTGCAATCTTAGTATCCAGATCATCTTTTTTACTGTTATTCATTATAGTACACCTCCTGACTTAACCGTATAACACCCAGAAGAAATATTCAAAGTAACAGTTATGGGAAAATAAGTTTATGGATAAATTGTCATATTATTAACTGAAATACGTTGCATAAACATGGCATGATATTCATAAAAGTAATTCAATATAAAATCAAAGTCATAAAAATCTGCCACTGTAAAAACACTCAAAAATGAATTGAGCCTTTCCTGATGAAATCGAATATAAAACCTGATAATTTTATTTACTGTTTCTCTGGAAAAACCAGTTATCTTTGAAATAACAGTACATGAATCTGTGATGTTGCGATAAGACTTGATTATTCTGATTATCGATGGATTTGATAATATCCGATAAGGTATGATGATACTTGGAAGAAGAGCATGTGTACAACCACAGCTGTCGCATTTGATCCTGATTATAGAAATTAAGAGGGTATGATTGGCATCAATAGTCAAATAACGCTGATAGCAGGCATGACGATGAAAATGACCGGTAGAACCGCAGGTACATTTAACTTTATTTAGATCTAATGATTTTATATCTTTGTCATAAAAATCCTGGGAATAATTATTGAAAGAATGTGTTTTAAATGTTATCATGATCATGTACAAGACATACATATGTTTTTGGGAAAAAGGAAGGTAGGACGGCAATCCGATGACCCTTTCTTTTTTTGTATGTCGATCTCCTTAAATATAATAATAAAACAGTTAAGATAATTTGCATATTATTTTCTCAAATTATTTTAACTGTTTTATTATATTTATTAATTTTATTTGACTCGTTCTTTCATTTTTTTGTTCAAATAATCTGCTAATCAACAAGCTGGAAAATGAACACAAAGAGTACATTGCCAGCCTTATTAAAGAATACCCTAAAATTACAGGAGTCATGATCTATGAAAAAATGATCGAGGATGGTGTGCTGAACAAGGGGGACTGTTC
>CASETM010000041.1 GCA_949290865.1 uncultured Bacillota bacterium | reverse complement strand
TTTTTTTTCCATGTGATGAACCTCTTTTCGTGTTTTAATATATTATAATTCAATACACTTCAAAAAAACATTTTTTTCAGCATAAGAAATTAATTAAAAATATTAATTTGTTCATAATTAGGAAAAAGAAATAGAATAAGATGTTGTTAAATAGAACAATTGTGTTATAATTTATGTGTTAAATTGTGCTTAAGTGTAAAGGAGGATGTCTAATGGACAAGGTTAGCGAATATTTAAAAGCAGCCAGAATTTCCAAAGGCGTTACAATTGAAGAAATCGCTGAAGCTACATTATTATCACCATCAGTGATTAAAGATATTGAAAATGGTCATTTTGATCGTTTTTCGGGTGATGAATTATATGTAAAAATGTATATCAGGAAAATTGCCAGATATTTAGAAATAGATGAAGGTATAGCAGATGATTATTATATTAAAACGCAAGAAATTAAATTAGGTGAAATTCAAAATGCAGAAGATAAGAAAGATAATGATGTTAATTCAACGACATTTGTTGATAAAATGTCAGAATCTTTAAAAAATATACAGACTGCACCAAAGCAGCCCAAAAGAGTTTATGAAGATCATTATATCAAGAGATATATTAAATATGCGATTATTGGAATACTGATCATTGCGATCATTGCCGTTATTGGCTATTCTTTTGTTTTTACGCGTTCAGATGATACATCTTTCAATAATACGGATAAAACTACGGTAGAAGGAACTGTTTCTTCTGATAAAGATAAGGAAAAGGAAACTGATAACGAAGATAAAAAAGAAGAAATAAAAGATGAAGAAGAAAATGTATCAACAGAAATTACTTTTACTAGAAATGGGGATGGTGATTTCAGTTTTAAGCTACCAGAAGGTTATGACAGTGATACGTTTAAACTGAAAGTTGACTTTACATTTGCGACAACAGTTGATTTACATGTTAATGGAGATTCAAACAGTTATCAAACTGATACGTTTAAAAAAGGCGTATACAGCAGTAATCTGGCTGACATATCTGCCAGTGATACATTGAAGGAAGATTCAGCGTGTGAAAGCGTAGAACTTGAATTTAATGTGGCAGATTTTCAGTATCTGGAATTTACTTACAGTTGGAATTTGGGACATCGTTATTACATTAATGATCAGAAGATACCTTTAGAAGATAGAGATCATCAGGGAACGAAAGCTAATGGTATGACAAGGACATTTAAATTAACACTGGTTAAATAGATGAATCTGCCTAATAAATTAACTTTAACAAGAATTTTATGTGTTCCAATTCTTATTATTATCTATATGTTTCCTTATGAAATGTTCAGTATCAATGTACCAGTTTATCATATTTTCAATGCAGATATTTCATTAGTCAATATCGTTATTTTTGTTATCTTTTCTGTGGCATCAATGACCGATCTGCTTGATGGTCAGATAGCCCGCAGAAAAAAGCTGGTCACAACTTTTGGGAAATTTGCTGATCCAATTGCTGACAAGCTGTTAGTCAATACGATTCTGCTACTGCTGGCAAGTGATGGAACGATTTCGATCATTATTCCTATTATCATGGTTGCCAGAGATATAATTGTCGATGCGATACGACTGGTTGCTGCCAACAGACAGATTGTAGTTGCAGCCAAACCTTTAGGGAAATTAAAGACGTTGACGCAAATGATTGGTTTATGTTTTATGCTGCTATCAGATTTTCCACTTTCGTTTTTTCATTTTCCAATAGGAAGTATACTGATATGGATTGCCTGTGTGATATCTGTTATCAGTGGTATTGATTATTTTATCAGCAATAAAGATCTTTTAACGGAGTCAATATAATGAATGAATTAGCTCAATTTTTAATAAACAATGATATTTCCATTTCTTCTGTTGAGAGTTTTACAGTTGGAAATTTTGCGGCAATGCTAGGATCTGTTCCTGGCATTTCTAAGGTTTATAAGGGTAGTCTGGTAACGTATCAGAGTGAAACGAAAGAAAGACTGCTGTCAATTGATCATGAAACAATTACCAGATACGGGGTTGTTTCTAAAGAAATTGCTACCTTGATGTGTATCAATGGGAAAACGATTCTAGACAGTGATATCTGTGTGTCTTTTACTGGGAATGCCGGGCCTGAAGCGATGGAAAATAAACCGGTTGGAGAAGTTTATATCGGTATTTATTTTAAAAAAGATATTTCTGTTTATCAGTTAAATTTAAAAGGAAGCAGACAGGAAATCGTTGCTCAGGCAATCGATTTTACCGTTAAAAAGCTGATAGATAAATTAAAAGTAAATTAGTTGTTTTTTTGTATATAGATGATCGGGAGGTACTTTTATGGCAGTAAAAACAGATAAGGATTCGAAAAAAGAACAGGCATTACAGGATGCCATAAAACAGATTGAAAAACAGTTTGGGAAAGGGTCGGTTATGAAACTGGGAGATCGTGCCGCTGTAGATGTTGCGGTCATCCCAACAGGTTCATTAACCTTGGATATGGCTTTAGGAATCGGAGGCTATCCTAAAGGAAGAATTATTGAAATCTATGGACCAGAATCAAGTGGGAAAACAACATTGACACTGCATGCGATTGCTGAAGTGCAGAAACAAGGCGGAACAGCAGCGTTTATTGATGCAGAACATGCGATTGATCCTGTCTATGCAAAGAATTTGGGTGTTAATATTGATGAACTGATTCTGTCTCAGCCTGACAGTGGTGAACAGGGACTAGAAATTGCAGAAACACTGGTGCGTTCAGGTGCAATTGATCTGGTTGTTGTCGATTCTGTGGCAGCGCTTGTTCCTCAAGTTGAACTGGATGGAGAAATGTCTGATCAGCAAATGGGTTTACAGGCTAGACTGATGTCAAAAGCACTGCGTAAGCTTTCCGGAGTCATGAATAAAACGGACTGTACGATCATTTTCATCAATCAGCTGCGTGAAAAGATCGGTGTGATGTTTGGAAATCCGGAAACAACAACAGGTGGGCGTGCATTGAAGTTCTATTCTTCCGTGCGTATTGAAATCAGAAAAAGCGAAGCTATCAAAAATGGCAGTGATATTGTTGGAAACAAAGTCAATATCAAAGTTGTCAAAAATAAAGTTGCACCACCTTTTAAATCTACACAGGTGGATATCATTTATGGTAAAGGAATTTCTCGTGATGGTGAAGTACTGGATCTGGCAGTTGAAAAAGATATTATTGATAAATCGGGAGCATGGTATGCCTATAAAGGAGAAAAAATCGGTCAGGGACGTGAAAATGCTAAACGTTATTTAAGTGAGCATGCTGATGTGATGGCAGAGGTGACCGAAGCTATCAAAAATACATTGTCATTTAATGAAGAATAGGGAACCTATTCTTTTTTTATTGTAAAAAGATCGAATTTATCTTATAATAGACATGTGCGTGAACACAAATAAGAAAATGTTTTATTAAACATAGTGAAAAAGATGGAGGGGTCATATGCCAGAAATGAACATCGCCACTATTTTATCCTATGTCCTAGCTGTCGCTGTTGGGTTTCTTATTTATTTTATATATGCAAAACTAATGATTTCAAAAGCAAATGTGAACGCTGCCAAGATTATTGATGATGCCAATACCAAAGCAGATAATCTTGTTAAAGAAGCAATACTTGATGCAAAAACACAGGCTTATGAATTGAAATTAGAAGCAGAAAAAGAAATTAAAGAACAAAGACATGAAATTACTGAACTTGAAAATAAACTTTTAGAACGTGAAAAAGGTATTGAACGCAGAGATATTGCCGTTCAGGGAAAAGAAGACGTTCTTCAACAAAGAGTGAAACAATTGAATGATAGAGAGGCTGGAATAGATAAATTAGAGGCTGAACTTAAAGAAAAAATTGATTCTAAAGTTGTAGAATTAGAAAAAGTCGCAGCTATGTCAGCAAGAGAAGCAAAAGAAGAACTGTTTAAACAGGTAGAACAGCAGATTTCGCTTGAAATGGCTGCCTATATCAAAGAACAGGAAGAAGAAGCAAGAAGCAAAGCAACGGAAATTTCCAGAGACATTATTGCCAATGCAATCAACCGTTATGCTCAAGAAGAAGTATGTGAAAAAACGGTTTGTGTCGTTCCTTTACCTAGTGAAGAAATGAAGGGACGTATCATTGGCCGTGAAGGAAGAAATATCAAAACGATCGAACAGTCAACTGGTGCTGATTTGATTATTGATGATACACCGGAAGCTATTACAATATCTTGTTTTGATCCAATTCGCCGTGAAATTGCCCGTCTTTCGCTGGAAACTTTGATCAGAGATGGACGTATTCAGCCAGGACGAATTGAAGAAGTTGTCGAAAAAACGAAGAAAGAACTGAATGAAGTCATTCGAAAAACTGGTGAAAATGCTATTTTTGAATTAGGTCTTTCACGTATCGATAAAGATATTGTTAAGCAGATTGGTAAGCTGAAATACCGTACTAGTTATGGACAGAATGCTTTACAGCATTCGCTGGAAGTTGCTCATCTGGCGGGAATCATGGCAGCTGAACTGGGACTTAATCAGCAAATGGCAAAACGTGCCGGTTTATTACATGATATTGGTAAAGCCATGGATCATGAAATGGAAGGAAGCCATGTGGAATTGGGAGCAAAATTTGCGAAAAAACATGGTGAGCATCCTACAGTTGTTAATGCTATTGAATCACATCATGGTGATGTACCAGCAACAAGCGTCATTTCTATTCTGGTTGCTGCCGCTGATACGTTGTCAGCTGCACGCCCTGGAAGCAGAAGTGAAACGATTGAAAACTATATTCAAAGACTGGAAAAACTGGAAGAAATGGCAAACAGTTTTGATGGTGTTGATAAGGTATTTGCTATTCAGGCTGGACGAGAGGTTCGTATCATTGTTAAACCTGACAAGGTTGATGATATTCAAAGTCACAAGATTGCCAGAGATATAAAAACAAAGATTGAAGAAGAACTGACATATCCTGGACATATTAAAGTGACAGTGATTAGAGAAATTCGTGCCAGTGAAATTGCAAAGTAAAAGTTGAAGTGAATTGTTGGAAAGCTTCCAATGATTCACTTTTTATTGTGTGCCGGGCATGGCACTAATTCAGTTGGAGATAAACCAACCACAGGTAGTTACCGCCAAGTGTAGTGACCCACAAGTCGTCAACAGTAATGTTGAGGATGAAGGAAGTGGTGTAGCGACTCTTTTGAGCGCACGAAC
>CASETM010000040.1 GCA_949290865.1 uncultured Bacillota bacterium | reverse complement strand
TATCCTTCAGACAACTTCCTGTCTGTTTAGCTCTTTTCCTTTTTCATTGACGTTGTGTTCATTCTTTTCTGTTCAGTTTTCAATGTCCTCTCTCTTGCCGAGTGCTCATTTATATTACCACCCTTTCCCTCTCTTGTAAAGTTTTTTCTTTACTTTTTTTTATCTTTTTTTCTCCCCTCTCCTTTTTCTCCCTTTTTATCAGCGTTTTTTTGATATATAAAAATTAAAAAAGGCGGTTAAATACCGCCTAATCCCTTAACATCACTTTCTTTTATTTCCTTATTACCTTCAATTTTATTAATGACATTAATGATTTTTTCTAGTTTATCCTCATCAGCTTCAATAACATAAGTACTTTGTCCGGGCATAGAATATGTTTTTGTTGTTTTGTATCCTTCCCCAGTAACCTGTACATTATACATATCCCATGATCCACCATCATCGAGCTGCATATTAATAAATGACTTAATCGCATCAGCAGACATATTTGTTTCAAAACATCCTTCTACTGCTGACAATATATTATTATAGTTAGTAATGATTTTTGGTGAAAGTGCTTTTTTAATCATAGCCTGCAGTAGTCTTTGCTGATTCTTTCCCCTATCAAAATCACCTTGTGGTAAAGCATATCGTTCCCTAACAAAACATAATGCTTTATCGCCATCCATTTCATTTTTTCCTTTTTTGATAAGATAGTTACCATGCATTGTTGTAAAATCATCATATGGTGAATCAATAGTAACACCACCCAAAGCATCTATAATATTCGTAATTCCACTAAAGTTTGTTTTGGCATAATAATTAACATTAAGATCTAGGTAATCTTCTATTGTTGATATTGTTTCATCAATTCCATACATTGCCGAATGCGTTAATTTATCTTTTTTTCCTTTGCTATGCAATGTCACCAGTGTATCTCTTGGTATCGATACCATTAGAATCTGCCGTTGTTCAGGATTTACACATAATAGCAGATTAACATCTGTTCTGGAAATCGTTGAAACACTGCCATAAGTATCAATTCCCGTAACATAAACAATAAACGGATTACTGGTTACATCCGTTTCTTCTGTAACAGTTTTGATTTTTTCTTCTGTTTCAATTTTATAAACACTTCTTAGTTTTTCATCGATTCCTTCATGATTAGCTTCTAATAATGCCATATAAGCCTGATCAGCAACAATAACCTTCACTTCACCATCAATAATAGCATCTCCTAGTTTGGCGTAATTACCAAAATCTTCTGTATCAACACTTTCTCCCATTTCATCTTCTATTTTCGATAAAGAAGACATTATCGTAGAATTTCCTTTTTCTGTCTGAATACCAAAAGTCAATCCTTTTAACTCTGATAATTGTGTATAATCACTATCTTTCAACACATAAACAGATATCACACGTGTCTGTGTTAAAGAACTTGTAATATTATTGATAAAACTATTCCCTCTGGCAATCATTATTGTTACATAGGCAATCAGAACACTTAACAGCAAACATGTCAGTTTACTAAAAATCAGACGGAAATATTTTCCTTCTCTTTTTTTCTTTTTCCATCCAGATTTCATAAACAATGTTGTCATAAAAAACAGAGCAACTACAATAGCCAGCACAATCAGGTAATACTTAAGTGGCAACATCTTTAAAATATATACATAAGCTAAGAATATAACAGATACAATCATCTGTATCAAAAGCAATACTTTTCTCGATAACAGTCTATTAAAAAAACTCTTCTTTTTCTTTTTAGCCATTTATCATATCCCTCCATGTTTAAACATTTTACCATAGAACACTCATCATTCCAAGTGAGTAATCAATCTTCACTTATAGCATACCCATAAATACATTTTTTCTGATCTTGCTTTTTCAATAAAAAAGAAAGAGATTTACCTCTATCTGTAAATCTCTTAATCAATTTTTTCATTGTTTTTTCCAATGATTGCTCTGGCAATCAAGATTCCATTAGCTCCTGCCTGCGCCAGTCCTCTTGTTAAACCTGCACCATCTCCACCAACATACAATCCTGAAATCTCACTTTCAAATCCTTCTTTGACTCTTGGTCTTGCTGAATAGAATTTTGCTTCCACTCCATACAACAATGTATGTTCATTCGCAATCCCTGGTGTGACATGATCTAAAGCTTCAATCATTTCAATAATAGATTTCATAGTATTATATGGCAGTACCAGTCCCAAATCACCAGGAACAGCTTCTGGTAATGTCGGTACAGTATAACCTTCTTTTAAACGTTTGACAGTTGTACGTCTTCCTCTTTTAATATCACCATATCTTTGTACGATAATACTTCCGTTTGACAACTTATTAGCTAATCGCGCTACTTCATGAGCAAATTCATTTGGTTCATTGAAAGGTTCACTGAATGTGTGAGAAACCAATAAAGCAAAGTTTGTATTCTGGCTTCCCAGTTTTGGATCATGATAGGCATGACCATTAGCCAGCATTGTTCCTGAATGATTTTCAACAACAACATGTCCACTTGGATTAGAACAGAATGTTCTGACCTTAGTTCCTACTGAAGTATTATAAATAAACTTTCCTTCATACAGATTTTTATTAATTTCATCCATAACAATATTGCTTGTTTCTACTCTTACACCAATATCAACCTGATTATTATATAAATCCAGCCCATGTTTTTTCAATACCTGACCCAACCATGTTGATCCATCTCTACCAGGAACCAAAACAACATGATCAGCAAGCACTTCTTCTCCGTTTTCCAGAGTTACCCCATAGACTTTCTGATCTTTAACGAGAATATCTTTTACCGCTGTTTTAAAAGCCATATCAATATGTTCTTTTAATTCATTTGACATTTCTGTCATAATTCTTAAATTTTCTTCAGTTCCTAGATGTCTTACCTTAGCACGTAACAGTTTTAATCCAACTGCGTATCCTCTTTTTTCAATTTCTTTGATCTTGTCAGTTGTTGGATCAGTGATTTCTAAAGTTGCTCCATGTTTCAAATACAGATTGTCAACATAATGAATAACATCTTCTACTTCCTGATTGCTTAAATAATCAGTTAACCAGCCACCAAATTCACTGGTAATATTAAACTTCCCATCTGAATAAGCTCCCGCTCCACCAAAACCTGAAGTAATTGAACAAGCTGGCAGACACCCTGGTTCATTTTCTTTGATCGTTGGACAGTTTTTTAACTTTTTGTCTTTGATTGGACAATGACGATACATGACATCCTGTCCTTTATCAATCAGCAAAACTTTTTTTTCTGGAGATTTTAAAAATAATTCATAACATGTCATAATTCCTGCTGGTCCAGCTCCAACAACAATCACATCATAATTTTTCTGCATAAAAATCCCTCATTTCTAGGAAAAATATATATCCTTTTTCATTATATAAATTTCTATGATTTTGTGTCAACGGAAACATGTTTTTACTTTCGATAACTTGTTTTACGATGATTCTATCAGCACCATATCATTATTTCCATTTTAACACATAATCTTTTCTTTATTCTCTATTTGTACAAATATTTCCTCTTTTCAGCAAAGAAAAAGAGTTATCATCAAAAATAACTCTCATCTATAAAATAATATTCTACTTTGATAATCTTTCTATTATTATGCTTCTTCTTTTTCCAGTAATGATTTTTCATAGACTTTAAAGAATGGATAATAAACTGCAACACTGATTGCTATCAGCACAAACATAAAGATTACATTTCTAATATCCAATGCAGAAAGGAACCCTTGAGCAAAGAATGGCGTAAAAGACGGATCAACAATATATCCCATTCCAACCAGTCCTAAAGTCTGAACAAGATATCCCAAGCCTATCGAAATACAAGGCATTAAAACAAATGGAATTGCCAGAATCGGATTCAAAACTATTGGTCCACCAAAGATAACCGGCTCATTAATACCACAGATTCCTGGAATAAAACTCAAACGTCCAATCGAACGAATATGTTTAACCTGTGAGAAACACATCAGAATGACCAATCCTAAGGTATTTCCTCCACCACCTAAAACCGCATAACGATACATCTGTAAATTCATAACCTGAGTTGCATCTTTTCCTGCATTGATCAGCTCTGCATTTATTCCTGAATTTGTGATTCCTAAAACAAATACAATCGGGAAAATAATCGATGAACCATTGATACCAAACAGCCATAAAATATTTGAAAAAGCAAAAATACCCATATAAACCCATAAATTATCTGCACTAGAAATAGCTGGTGTTAAAATACTCATGATTAATTCTGGTAAAGCTTTTCCAGTAAAAGCCATCAAGCATAAATTAATACCATAAATAATAATAATATTTGCTGCTAATGGCAGTAATGAATTCACAAAATTTGTAACAGCAGTTGGAACACTTCCTGGGAAAGTGAAAACTGCTTTATTGCCAACAACACGACAGATTTCAACAGAAAGCAGACCTACGATCAAAGCCACAAATAATCCATCTGATCCCAGGTAAGTCATTGAAAGCTGTCCATCTTTTACTGGTGCGCTGATCATCAAGAACACGCACATAGAAATAATACCGCTGATAGCTGCTTTCATCTGATATTTTTCCGCTAATGAATAAGCAACACCAAATGAAGTTACCAGCCCGATCAGCCCCATTGTCATTGTATATGGGATAGTAATTGCATCATAGTTTGCGACCGCCCACTGTTTCCAGGCAATCAGTCCTTTCATGAAAAAGTTTCCTGTATTTAAATCAACAAGATCCAGATTAACTGGTGGATTTGCGACAATCAGAAAGATTGATCCAACTACGATCAAAGCTAATGACATCATCATTCCATCTGAAATAGACTGCAGATGACGCTGATTACCCAAACGGTTTGCTAACGGTGTTAATAATTTTTCTAATTTCCCTATCATCTTTTATTCCCTCTAGAACTGCCATCCATTAAACTTAAATGCTGTATCACATACGTTTTCTGGATCATACTCTTCTAATATTTTTGCATATCTTTCTTTATAATCGTTATCTACTTCTTTTTGTGGATATACCTTACTTGCTTCATTCAAGAAATGGAATGAATCTCTTCCCATTGCCTGTCCTCTTTGGGTATGTTTATCTAATGCATAGTCAGGAATTTCTGGGAATTTTCCCATTGCAAATGATTTAATACAGATATTCTTTAATAAATCACTTGAACGATCTTTTTCTGAAGCACATAAATATCTGATCGCATGAATAAAGAACATTGGTCTGTCTCCATCCGAATAATCAAATTCTCGACTCATTCTGTAAAGATTATTCACTAGAATAGCTGCCATAGGATTTCCCATCCCAATATCTTCTACCGAAATAGATAACAGCCTGCGCCATAATTTTTCTTCTAACTGTGGTGAAGAAATATACAGTTCATACGCAAACATGCAAGCCTGTTCTTCTAATCCACGACGGATAGATTTCTGTAAAGCTGAAATAACTTCATCTCCTGCATAGCCATTTCTCGTTGTGATTTTTGACCATGGATCATACATTCTTTTTGCCATAACCTTGCTCCTTTTTTATTTTTGTGACATAATTTTATTGATAAGGGGGAAGTTTCGATGAATATTGGTCATTTATCAGAAAAATACGAATTAAACGATCTCGAAAAACAAATTGTTTCCTACATTCAAGATCATTATAATGAATTAAAGTCTATTGGTATACGTCAAATGGCAAAAGATAACTTCACAAGTACATCTTCAATTTATAAATTATGCAATAAATTTGGTTTTGAAGGGTACAGTGATATGATTTATCACCTGACATCTACCAAAGAAGATAATCCCCATATTCAGTTACCTGTATTACAGTATAAAGAAAAATTTTTCTCAATCCTTCAAAACAGGTCGAAACGGATCATTGTTTTTGGATTAGGATTTTCTTCACCCATTGCTGAATATATTCAGCAGCGTTTGACTCTTTTTGGTTATCAGACCATTTCTGTTGTACATATGGAAATGTTTAACCCTGTTTTTCAAGACGATACCATTTTCATGGTTATCTCTTATTCTGGTATGACACCCCGCCTTAACGAAATCGTAGAAAACGCTTCAAAAAATCATATTCCCGTGATCAGTTTTATCGGCAACAAAGACAGCGAAATCTGTCAACATTCTTCTTTACCGATTATCATCGGAAATTACAACTCCTTTTCACATGATCTAAATCATCCAATTACATTTTTTGGAGAAGTCATCATTGCTTTTGAAACACTTTTCTTTGATTAATGTCATCATTATTATACAAACTCCAACAATCATTTTTAATAACAACATATCAAAAAAAAACATGTTATAAAATTTATAACATGTTTTTATTCATCTTCTTCTATATCTTCTCCACTTAAACCTTTAACATCTTTTTTAGATAATGTTTCTCCTTCTTGGGTTTTATCAATCAATTTTTTGATTTTATTAACCTGCGAAGAATAAGGCTTCATAACATAAATACTTTGTCCTGGCATCGAATATGTATTGCTTGAAAAATAACCTGTTCCTGATATTTGTACATTGAATACATCCCAGTCCGCATTATCATCCAGCTGCATATTGATTAGCGAAACAATATCATCACTTGACATATCTGTTTCAAAACATCCTTCAACTGCAGAAAGAATATTTTCGTAATTAGTAATGATTTTTGGTGACATTGCTTTTTCCAAGATAGCTTTCAGCAGTTTCTGCTGATTACGTCCACGATCAAAATCTCCTGATGGAAGGTGCTTTCTTTCTCTAACAAAACACAAGGCCATATCGCCATCCATATGCTGTTCACCTTTAACGATTTCATAATTACCATGTAACGTCGTAAAAGCATAATCCGAATCAATTGTAACTCCACCTAAGGCGTCTACGATATTCGTAATACCACTGAAATTCGTACGTGCATAATAATTGATATCAACATCCAGGAAATCTTCAATTGTTTCAACGGTTTCTTCTACCCCGTAAATTCCCGTATGTGTCAGTTTATCCATTTCCCCATTTTTATGCAATTCAATTTGACAGTCTCTTGGAATAGATATCATTAAAATTTGTTTTGTATTTGGATTGACACTGACAATCAAATTAACATCTGATCGAGAAACTGTCGATACGCTTCCATATGTATCGATACCAGTGACATAGACAACAAATGGATTTGAAGTAACATCAGATACTTTTGTCGTTACTGATTTTGATTTCTTTTCATATTCGTAAGTTTTTACAATTCTCGTTTCTTCATCAAAACCTTCATGATTCACTTCCAGCATTGATTTATATTCATTACCAACAACGATCACATCTACAGAACCATCATACAGTTTATCAGCCAGTTCTGTATATGTATCAATTTTTTCATATTTTTGCGTATCAATTTCTTCTTCTAACTCTGCCAACGCTTTATTCAACGTTGCTTTTTCTTTTTCATATGAAATACCAAATGTACATCCATTTAAATCTTCTAATGTTGCATCACCATATTTGCCATCTTTTAAAACAATAACATTAACCGCATATTTCTGAATAGTTACCTGTACATTTTCCAGGAACTTAACCCCTCGATTAACATATAAACATCCTACACCTAAAACAATAGATAATAACAAACTGATGATTTTTGTAATAACAACACGTTTACTTGTCTTTCCTTTTTCTTTTGTTTTTTTCTTACCGGTCTGTATAATAAACCAGAACAATACCAATAAAACAGCCAATACACCAGCAATTGCCAAGAAATATTTACTTGGTACAATTTTCACTTCATAAACAAGAAACAAAAATATTGCACTTGCTAATAGCTGTATAGAAAGAATAAGGGCTCTTGATGTAAATATACTTACAATTTTTTTCATCTAATTTACCTCCTGCTTATTCTACAAAATCATACCATATTTATTTATTATAATCAATTTTTTACAAATAATCTATAATTAAAAAAATCAGCATCAAATGCTGATTAATTCATTTTTTCAGTCTGAGGATCAATCTGACTACGTTCTAAAACCGCATGAACAACATTTCTTTTCCCATTTTCACCGCCACCACTTGTACACGTTGACAAAGTAATGACTGGCATTTGACTGCTTTGATCAAAGTCAACAGAAATGTCATTCCCTTTCATCATATCCTGATAAAATCCCTGTATATCGACAATATTTGTATTGTATAAAGTACTTGTGTCAGAAATAATATGTGCTGAAACAACTTTATATTGGCTCACTGTACCATCTGGCAAATATATATAGATATATGGATGAGCATCCGCAAATTCTTGTTCCGTATACGATTTAATATCATGAAACATAGAGCCATTTTTCATATTATGTCCATATATAACAGTATTGATATCAATAAAAGGATTCTGATTTTCACTGGCAATAAATATCGATCCTGCCGTCAGTTCCTGTTTATCTATATCGCTGTGAATATATGTATCATTTGTTTCTCCCTGTAAAACAGGATAATTAACATTTGTATCAGGTATCTGGATCCAAGCTTTCACATCACTGTTTCTGCTAAGCAAAGAATTCCAGTCAATCTGTAAATAATCTTCTCCTTCTTCTTCGACGGCAGTATATTCTTCAGCGATTTCTTCATATGTTTCATCTATTTTTTTATAATTGAAATAGATCGTCAGAAGCTGATAAGCTGAGTAGCAGAATACCGCCACACAGATGACCATCAGTAATAATCTTATTTTTTTCATTAGACATTAAACTTAAACAACATGATGTCTCCATCCTGACCAACATATTGTTTTCCTTCCTGCCTGATCTTACCTGCTTCTTTTAAAGCAGCTTCACTGCCATATTTCACAAGATCATCATAACTGTAAGTTTCCGCTTTAATGAAACCTCTTTGAAAATCAGTATGGATGATTCCAGCTAGTTCGGGTGCCAGCATTCCTTCTTTAAAAGTCCATGCTCTACATTCATCTGCCCCCGCAGTAAAGAAAGTTCTTAACCCCAACAGGTGATATGCTTCTTTGATCAGTTTATCCAATCCGCTTTCTTCAATTCCTAGATCTGCCATGAACATTTCTTTATCTTCTTTATCCATGCCTACCAGTTCTGCTTCAATTTTTGCACAGATACAGACAACGTCACAACCTTCATTTTTCGCATAATCAACGACCTTAACATAATATGGATTATCATTTGGGTTTTCCAGATCCTCTTCACCAACATTAGCAACATAAATCAATGGCTTCATCGTCAATAATGTATACTGTTTGACAATTGCCATTTCATCTTTATCAAAATCAATGACTCTTGCTGGTTTTTCTGCTTCCAGCGTTTCTTTCAGTCTGATCAATACACTCATTTCCGCTTTGGATTCTTTATCTCCTGATTTAGCTTTCTTTTCTATTTTGCCAATTCTTTTTTCAACCGTTTCAAGATCAGCCATAACCAGTTCCAGATTAATCGTTTCAATATCTCTGATTGGATCAACATCTCCATCGACATGAGTAATATCCTTATCTCTAAAACATCTGACAACTTCACAAATTGCATCAGTTTCTCTGATATTCCCTAAAAACTTATTACCAAGACCCTCACCTCTACTGGCTCCTTTGACCAGACCAGCAATATCAGTAAATTCAAAAGTTGTTGGTACTCTTTTTTTAGGCTTGAACATTTCAGTAAGTTTATCTAAACGACTATCCGGTACTTCGACAACACCAACATTTGGATCAATTGTCGCAAACGGATAATTTGCTGCTTCTACCTGAGCATTGGTTATTGCATTAAATAGTGTTGATTTTCCTACATTTGGTAATCCTACGATTCCCGCAGTTAATGCCATTTCTATCACTCCTTTTTACCACTATATTGTAATGAAAATGCCTGTTAAAAGCAACTCAAGACATAGAAATAATTGTTTCTTTATCTCAATTCATTATATAATAGGTAAGAAAGAAGGGATATGATGTTTTACACGATTGATTTGCACGGCTGTACCAAACAAGAAGCAAAAGTCCAACTGGATCGCTGTTTGCTGAATTTACCAGCTGGCCAGCATGAAATAACAGTTATTCATGGATATTCAACAAAAGTTTTACTTGATTTTGTGCAAAAACAGTATCACCATAAACGACTTTTGCGAAAAATACTGACATTAAATAAAGGAGAAACAGTTTTTATTATTCAATGATGTCATCATTCTACCATACTATCCTGGCATCGATCAGAAAACATCATTTGGAAAAAGACATTGTCTTTATCAGTAAAAAAACACCATATGCTGTTGCTTTACTTTATTTTTTTACCCTGATATATCTATTATGGACAGAAAGCACAATGCTAACCATAACACTGATTAAACCAATGATTGCTTTTTTGCTGGTTACGATTATTAGAAAAATATTTAATCGTCCTCGTCCCGCTATGACTATGAAAATTGAACCGCTCATCAATCATAAAAAAGGTGAATCATTTCCAAGCCGTCACACAGTCAGTGCCTTTTCAATTGCTCTGGCTTTATACCCCATCAATACGGTTTTAGGATATATTGCACTGATCATGGCATTGATCGTTGCATCAACCAGGATCTTATGTGGTCTGCATCATATCAGCGATGTCCTGGCCGCTATCATGATCAGCTGTATCATTGCTTTTATATAAAAAAATTAGGCTTATTTGCCAATGTCATTAAGTTAGAGGATGACATGTAATTTTAGGGATTAAGTTAAGGTACTGATTCAATTTTGAATTGGTACCTTTTCGATTTTATCGAAATGACTTGATCATTTTTCATTTTTTAGACAAACTTCAAAAGAACTGATCAATCAGTTCAAAAAAATTTCTTGTTATCCTAAAATGGCGTGCTATAATTAAGCCGTCCTATTATTAAACGATTTGACCGATTTGGGTTTTTTAGGACGTTTATTTGATCTTTCTGGTCTTATTGGGACCAGAAATTTTTTTATTCTTGAAACAAGTACCTTTTCATCCAATAGGTTTT
>CASETM010000039.1 GCA_949290865.1 uncultured Bacillota bacterium | reverse complement strand
TATCTTACTGATGATATCGATCATATTTTCTTTGATATTAGTGAAAATACTGGAAAACTGATGAACATAGACAAGACCGTTCACTATATTGACGGTACAAAGTTTGAAGCCAATGCCAACAGATACAGTTTTGTCTACAAAACAAGAATCGTCAATGCAAGAGAAAAGCTGTTTTCAAAAATAACTGAAGAAATCGCTTCTCAATTAAAAAGATATGCCCGTGAAAAAAACAGATTTTGAGCGATATAGGGACATTGCGCCCAAAAACAGGTAAAACAGAATAAAAATGAATAAAATACTGCATCTTGATACCAGAAAAAGAGAAAAGATGTTTTTTTATTGCCTAAAAGCAGAAAAAGAAAAGAGCTTAAACAAAATCGACTCTTTAAAAAGTTATTTCGTTACAGCCCCTTATATTTTGATCTCTTCTTTTTGTCTTAGAAAACTCCAGAACGCAACCCCAATAATAATGATATAGCCAATCACGCTCAAGAAATCTGGAACCTGATTCAAAACGAAAAAACCTAATAACGCTGCAAAAATCACCTGTGTATAATCATAGACAGAAATCTGTTTTGCCGGAGCATGCGTATAAGCAGCCGTAATGGAGAATTGACCTCCTGCCGCCATTAAACCTGCACCTAAGAGAAACAGCAACTGCTGAAAAGTCATTGGTGCATAGTGGAGAATGATATATGGCAAGACGACCAGACACGAAAAGCATGAAAAGAAAAATACGATCTTCGCATTAGCAACTCCCTGCTTGCCAAGCTGTCTTACGCATGTATACGCGATTCCTGCACCCAAAGCTCCCAGGATGCCAATAATAGAATTGATATTGCTCATAAAATCAATCGATGGTTTAACAACAAACAGACTACCTGCAAATGCGATAATAACAGACACCTTTTGAACTCGATTCACTTTTTCATTTAGAAACAGCGCCGAACAGATAATTACAAAAAAAGGAGACAGTTTGTTGAGCATCGATGCATCGGAAACCAGAAGATGATCGACAGCATAAAAATTACATAAAATTCCTAATGTTCCAAAAACCGAACGCAGACATAGCATTGGCAGATCTTTTTTATGATAATGAAGATCCTCTTTTTTTCTAATCAGAATAATTAAAGCAAAAACAGCAGCAATCGCATTTCTAAAAAAACTTTTCTGAATTGAAGGCAGATTTCCAGACAGTTTTACAAATACATTCATGGCAGCAAAGAAAAAAGCAGCCAAGATGATAAAAAAGATTCCCTTCTTTGTTTCATTCATTAACATCACCCTTAGCCATTATAATAAACATCTTTACAAAAAGCAAAAAAAAGAACTTTCGTCCTTTCTTTTCCTTTATTCATTAATTTTAACAATGTGATGAGCCTGTAATCCTTTTTCACCTTCAACAAGTTCAAACTCTACTTTTTGTCCAGGATCGATTGTTTTATATCCTTCTTGAACAATTTGCGTATAATAGAAGAAAATATCTCTTGATTCTCCTTCCATATTAATGAATCCATATCCTTTTTCGTTATTAAAATTCTTTACTACACCAAAAGCCATGAAAAATCTCCTTTATCTAATTTCTTTATCTTCATTGTACAACAACCACCTAGTATAGACAAGAATTTTCGACAAACATTTTTACATCTCTTCACTGTTTTCTAGAAGCATGATCTTTTCAGCAAGATCCCTGTCTTCTAATTCCTGAACCAGGTCAGACGGTGTCAAAACCTCATATTCAAGAATCTTAGTAAAAGATGTCAACTCTATCTGACTTTTAAGTAAAGCATAATATACCAGCTCGCTGCAGTATAAAGCCCCATCATCAAAAGAATTCATCTCATAATCGTACGGCGTCCCATAATAGCTCATCGCATTTTCAATAAAGCTCTGGATAAACATATCATCTTTCTTAAAACGATAACAAATCAAAGCTTTAAGATAAGATTCTTCATCTAGATTTGCCATCGCTGAAAAAGGTCTTATCTTGACACCAGTTGAATTCGCATCCAGAACAAAGATTTCATCGCCAGTTTTATACTGATCCATGATTTTCTGATAATACTGGCTGTCTTCATGAATCTTGGCTTTAACCTGTTCCTGAGACCCTAAATAAATAAGCGTATGTTTCCATTTGCCTGGAATAGCCAGATTGCTTAAATAATGGGTATGAGCCAGATTGATGATATCTCCACATTCAAACTGATCAAAATATTCCTCTAACTGTTCATATGTGATATTCGATTCAGCATACGATACTTCCTGATCTTTAGTTTCATTTTTTTCATTTTCTTCTACCTTTTCACAACCTGCTAAAATAAATAATGCTAATAATACATATATGATTTTTTTCAATCTCATCACCTTAAATCATGCTTAATCCTACTCTTTTTTTATCAAGATCAATATCAATGACCTTAACTTCAACAATATCACCAATGCTCAATACATCTAAAGGATGCTTAATTCTTTTATTTGATATTTTCGATATATGGACCAGACCATCATTTTTCAAACCAATATCAATAAATGCCCCGAAATCTACAACATTTCTTACAGTACCTTCAAGTTTCATTCCCAGTTGCAAATTTTCGATATGAAGAATATCTTTTTTAAGAACGGGAGTATGATATTCATCTCTGATCGAACGATTCGGTTTCATCAGACTTTCAATAATATCGTCTAATGTATATTGGTCTATTTTTAATTTTTTTATAACCATTTCTTTGTCGATTGTTAAAATTTTTTCTCTAAATTCATCTGTTCCCATATCTTTTAGCGACAATCCTAAATCCTCTAAAAGGCATAATGCCTGATCATAATTGTCAGGATGGATTGCAGTTGCATCCAAAGGATTATCTGCATCAGGAATACGCAGAAAGCCAATCGCCTGAGTATAAGTTTTCTCTCCAATTTTTTTAACCTTTTTAAGCTCTTTTCTATTTCTGAAAATTCCATTTTCATTACGATAAAGGACAATCTGTTGAGCCATTGCGGCATTTAATCCCGCAACATATTTTAACAGTGACTTTGAAGCTGTATTCACATCGACACCAACATTATTAACCGTTTTTTCAACGACATAGTTCAGCTGTTCTTCCAATTCCTTGACTGGAATATCATGCTGATACTGTCCCACCGAAATAGCTTTTGGTTCAATTTTAACAAGTTCAGCTAATGGGTCCTGCAGTCTCCTGGCGATAGAAACTGCTGATCTTTCCTCGACCTGAAAATCAGGAAATTCTTCCTTGGCCAGCTGACTGGCTGAATAAACCGAAGCTCCTGCTTCAGAAATAAGTGCATACTGAACATGCAGGTGATGATCTTGAATCATCCTGGCAATAAACGCTTCTGTTTCTCTTGAAGCTGTTCCATTACCAATCGCAATAATTTCAATGCGATATTTTTCAATGATCTTTAATAAAGTCTGAATATCTTTGTCATAATTATCTTTCGGTAAAGTAATAAAAACCTTATCAATATGCAGCACTTTCCCTGTCTGATCAACAACTGCCAGTTTACATCCCGTTCTAAAAGCCGGATCAATTCCTAACACCATTTTATTCTTTAACGGTGCCTGCAGCAGCAATTTTTCCAAATTAACAGAAAAAACCTTCAATGCCTGTTCATTGGCCTTTTCCGTCAACTCTTTTCTAACTTCTCTTTCAACAGAAGGAAACAGCAGCCTTTGAAAACTGTCTTCAACCGTTTTGAGCAGTTCATCATGATAAGATATGACTCTGTTTCTGGTCATCCCGTGCATGATATACTGTACACAGAAATCTTTATCAATATCGATAGTGACCTGAATGACTTTTTCACGTTCAGCACGATTGATAGCCAAAATCCGATGAGAAACGATCCTGTTGACTTTTTCTGAAAAATCATAATACATTTCATACAATTGATGCTCGTCACTAGCATTTTTCTTAACTACAGTTTTAACAAGACCTCTTTTATAAACAATATCTTTGACAAATCGACGGTATTTTATATCATCAGCAATCATCTCTGCGATAATATCTTCAGCTCCCTGAATAGCTTCCTGGATCGTCAAAACCTTTTCATTAAGATATTTTCTGGCTTCAGCTTCAAGACTGCCTTTTTTTAACTGCATCACCCAGTGTGCCAGCGGTTCCAGACCTTTCGCTTTGGCTGCTGTTGCTTTCGTTTTTCTTTTTTCTTTATATGGGCGATAAAGATCTTCGACTTCACTTAATAATGTGGCATTCATTACTGCTTTTTGCAGCGAATCATTCAGCAGCCCCTTTTCATCAATGAGACGAATAACATCTTCTTTTCTTTTAAGAAGATGTACCTGATACTGGTAGTATTTTTCTATTTCTCTTATCTGATCTTCATTTAATCCGCCTGTTTTTTCTTTTCTGTATCTAGCAATAAACGGCAAAGTATTGTCTTCATCCAGCAGTTTCAGCACTGCTTCTGTCTGCTGTGTTCTTATATTGAGTTTTTGACTGATTTCAGCAATAATATCCTGATTCATATTTTTTTCCTTTCAAAATGAATGTGTCACATCAGTGACACATATTATTTATAATATTCATTGATCGTGTATATAATATCATTATAGATTTCTTCACACAAATATTTTTGCAAATCTTTGATGTCACACCATAAATAATCAGTATGTTCATCTGACAGAACAATATGATCATTTTCCGCCAGTGCCAGATAACCAATCCCTACCGTCTGATAGCCAACACGAATCTTGGTAAATGTATAGGCCGGTTTGATGACATCAATTGACAATCCTGTTTCTTCTTTCAGTTCTCTGATCAGTGCCTGATTTGGTGTTTCACCATAATCGAGCCCACCGCCAGGCAATTCCCAGTAACCTAAACCATCGCTTGATGGTCTGACTCTTTTTAAAAGCAAGACTTTATGTCCATAAACAACAATTCCTTTAACAGTAATATGAAATCTGATATCTTCCATTTTTATTCTCCTTCACAAAATTTAATTTTTATATTCATCTATAACTATCTTTCTTTTATTTTTCTTCATCTGATTTAAATTATTAAATATATCATACCATTATTTTATAAAATATGTTTAAAAATAATCATTAAAATTGTATAATATGGCAAGAGGTGAATTTTAAATGATTAACTTTAAAGAAGAAGTTGAAAAGAGAAAAAGCCAGTTACTTGCAGATATTGAAACACTATGTGCTGTCCCTTCAGTATATGACGATAAAACGATTGCTGAAAACCAGCCATATGGTCAAGCCTGCAGAGAAGCATTAGATACAATGCTTGAAATAGGAAAACGTGATGGTTTTGCTGTTTATGATGATCATGGCTATGCAGGACATATCGATATCGGAGATGCTGATCATGCTTTTGGTATCTTAGGTCATTTAGATGTTGTTCCTGTCAACGCCAGCGGATGGAATAGTGATCCTTTTCATGTTGTACAGAAAGATGGAAAAATATATGGTAGAGGCGTTGCTGATGATAAAGGGCCTTTATTAGCCGGATATTATGCAGCAAAGATCATTCATGATCTTGATCTGCCAGTGAAGAAAAAAATTCGAATTATTTTTGGATGTGATGAAGAACGTGGTTCTTCCTGTGTCAAACACTATTTTCAGAATAATCCTTTCCCAGATATGGGATTTACTCCTGATGCCGAATTCCCAGTTGTCTATGGTGAAAAAGGTATGTTAGGATTTACGATCAGCGGACATAAAGAAAAAAACGGGCTGATTGCGATGCTGGCAGGTGAAAGAGCCAATATTGTTCCTGATGAATGTATTGCCATCATCGAAGGAAATCATAAAAAATATGAAGAATCTTTCCAACAGTTTTTAACAGAAAACAAAACAACAGGATCTATTGAAGAAGAAGGGAACTGTACAAAACTGATCGTCAATGGAAAAGGTGCTCATGCTTCATTACCTGAAGATGGTATTAATGCTGTTGCCCTGATGGCAAAATACTTGAAAACTGTTGTTAATAATGATTTTGTTACATTTGTTAATGATTATTTAAGTGATTATTATGGTCAAGGTCTAGGAATTGATCACTGTGGACAGATGGGTAAATTAACAATGAACTTAGGTGTCATCAAATATGTCAAAGAAGAAGGAACGATTCAGTTAGATTTACGCTGTCCTCATGAAATCGATTTGGAACAGACAGCAAAGAAAGTAGAAAAATTATGCGCTGATCATGGTTTGGAATGTAAAAGCTCATTGACACAGCCACTTTATATGGATCCAGAAAGCGAACTGGTCCAGAAGCTTCATAAGGCATACGTTGAAGTTACCGGGGATCAAAGCAAACCACAGGCCATCGGTGGTGGAACTTATGCAAAATCTATGCCTAACTGTGTCGCTTTCGGCTGTGAATTTAAAGATGAAGATAATGCCATTCATGGCAATAATGAAAATATTAAAATAGATTCTCTATTAAAATCAACAGAAATATTTGCTAAAGCAATTTATGATCTAATCAAAGAATAATAAAAGCTCCTGAATCAGGAGCTTTTTCTATGACAAAAATGGTGCGGTCGATCGGATTTGAACCGACACGGCGTGAGCCATAGGTCCCTCAAACCTACGTGTATACCAGTTTCACCACGACCGCATTTAACAAATATTACTTTACCATACTTTTTCAAGAAAAACAAGACAGCTATTTTCTAGCTGTCTTAATTTTTAGAAGCTGTTCCAGATCATAAGGTGTATTCTGATAAACGTAATAGTTTAACCAGTTCGAAAACAGCAGATATGCATGACTGCGCCATTTGACCTGTATTTCGCCATTCATGTCATTATGCTTATAATAATTCTTTGGCATCACACAGTCATCACCTTTAGCAATATCTCGACGGTATTCTCTGTCAAGTGTATCTGGGTCATATTCAGGATGTCCAGTTACAAAGAATCGAGAACCATCCTGTTCAGCAACAAGGTAAACTCCTGCTTCCTTGGAAGATGCCAGAATATCTAATGAATCAATACGGTCAATATCTTCCTTTCTTACAGCAGTATATCTTGAATGCGGTGCATAGAACTGATAATCAAATCCTCTAAGAATTTTTCTTTTCATTTTGTCAACATTCGTATGATGCAGATAAACCCCTGTCAGTTTTTCCTTCAGTTTATATTTTTCAACTCCATAATAATAATACAATGCAGCCTGTGAGGCCCAACATATAAAGAAAGCAGAAAAAACATGGGTATCGGCCCAATGAAGAATTTCTTTCATTTCTTCCCAATAATCAACATCCTCATATTTCAGTTTTTCCACTGGTGCCCCAGTAATAATCAAACCATCATAATTATTATCTTTTACTTCCTGAAATGTTTTATAAAATGCCAGCAGATGTTCAGGAGATGTATTCTTAGAATGATGGGTTTCCATGCACAGCCAGTCGACTTCGATCTGCAAAGGCGTATTCGAAAGCATTCTAAGCAGTTGTGTTTCAGTAACGATCTTTGTTGGCATGATATTGACAATAATCAGTTTTAATGGTCTGATATCCTGACTGGCAGCTCGTGTTTCATCCATAACAAAGATATTTTCATCTCTTAAAATTTTCTTCGCTGGCAAATCATTCGGTATTTTAATTGGCATGATTCCCTCTCCTCTCTTTATGAAAATGATAAAAACTCATTAAATATTTTTAATATATAAACATCTGACATTCCTGACAGATAATCAATAATACTCCTTGCCATCGCTTGATTATCATGACAGAAATCATAAATCAGATGGTTCTGATAAACATCAGCTCTTTGAAAATCATTCATCCTGCTGTATTTTTCCAGCCAGTGAACATATCCTGTTATTGTTAAAGGATATGTATCTTTATCGAGATTCAAAGCTTCAAGAACATTCATCTGACGTTCTTCAGCAGTTTTTTTGTATTTATAAAGAAAATCAAAAATAGAATTAAGGATCAG
The DNA here is from genome assembly GCA_949290865.1 of uncultured Bacillota bacterium. Lineage (GTDB taxonomy): Bacteria > Bacillota_I > Bacilli_A > Erysipelotrichales > Coprobacillaceae > Faecalibacillus. Next base: position 6,057 of record CASETM010000039.1, on the reverse strand, counting down.
CTGAACATAATTACTATGGATCTTCACACGATCAATCAGATAAATATTCTGATAATTAAATATCATGATTTCTTTCATCACCATGAATGCCTCATCAGACAGACAGATTCCTTTTTCCACAGAAGAATGATGACAAACATCTAAAATAAAATAGTTAACAATCGATCCATTATTAATTGCATTAAACTGAAACGATGATATTTCATTAATTTTTAATTTCAGCTTTTCTATTTTATTTTCATCAAGAATATGCAGACGCAAGGCATCTTCAATATCCCTTGCCAGATAGGCAATCTTATCAGACATCTTAACAACACATGCTTCCCATGTATAAGGATCATACATTCCTGGATGCTGGTAATCATTCAAGTCTATGGCCTCTTTCCTTTTTCTGATGGCTTTTTGCTGCATTTCTCCACAGTGTGAAACGATTCCATCTCTTACTGCATAGGTTAAATTCAGATTATGTCTGATATGATCATCATCTTCCAAAGTTTCAATTTGATCAACAAAATACAGACTGTTATGTTCATGCCAGAATGACGGCAGGTGATATTTCTTACAAAGTTCATTAATGATTTTTTCTCCACCATGACCAAAAGGAGCATGACCCAGATCATGGCCAACAGCTATCGCTCTTGTCAGTTCCGTATTCAGTCCCAAATAATCAGCAATCGTATAACTGATTGAATCCACCAGATTGACATGTTCAATTCGCGTGCAGACATGATCATCTTCTACTGCAAAGAAAACCTGTGTTTTATGCTTAAGACGACGATATCCCAAAGAAAAAATAATACGATTATAATCTCTGGAAAACTCACTTCTTAAATCATTCTGTCTTTTATACAATGACTGCTGACGTGTAATAGCCTGCTGATAATCAGGATTATATTCATTCATCGCGACACGACGAAAACTGTTTCTTGACATAAAATCACCTACTTTCATATTATATTAAAATTTTTATTTAAGTTAAAGTAAAACTGTCTGTGATTACGCTTTGAGCTGCTTTCTTTTATAAATTTCAAACCAGGCAAAAGAAACAATTCCCTTTAATATACTTGAAAAAGAAATTGCCCACCAGATTCCATTCAATCCTAAAAAATGAGTCAATATGAAAATCAGAGGTATCCTTCCTAAAGTAAAAACAATAGAAACAAAAGAAGGTGGAAACGAATTACCGAGACCACTAAATGCTCCAGCAGTTGTTATTTCACAAATCATAAATATCTGTGAATATCCAATGATCATTAGATAGCTGACTCCAATTGGCAACACCTGCTGATCATTTAAAAAAATCCGGAAAATATCAGCTGGACAGCCTAAAAGCACTCCCATACACAAAGCACCCCAGATGACTGCTATCACCATCATAGTACGATAGCCTTTTTTGACACGATCAATCTGTCTGGCACCATAGTTTTGCGCAATAAACGAATTAATGGCTGCCTGAAAGCCATCCCCCATTCCCCATGAAATAGATTCTATCTGCGTACCTATTTTCTGTGCCGCAACGGCACCATCACCATATCCAGCTACAAATCGGGCTATGATCATCGAACATATCGAAAACAGCATATTCTGTAATGCCATAGGAAAACCAATCTTTAAAATATTTGTATAATAGCTGTAATGATAGATTTTCCATAATTTTATTTTTTTAATGATATGATGTTTTTTTAAAATAATCAATATAAAAATCATCGTAACAATCAGTTGTGCCAGAACAGTTGCCACTGCAGCACCCAATACATCCATCGCTGGAATGATTCCCCAGCCAAAGATCAGCAAGGGATCCAGAACAATATTCACAACTAGCCCTATGCTGTTCGCGATGAACGGCGACTGACTGTCACCAGTCGCAAAAAAAAGACCAGTTATGACCTGATTAAGAAAGTTAAAAAGACATAACCCACAGCATGTTCGCATATAAATAACAGCACTGCTGATCGTATATGAATTATGTAAATCAAAGAAAGAAACCAGTAACGGTGCCAACACGATCATTGAAAAAGCAAAAGTTAAAGCAAAAACAATTGCAATCTGAAAAGAAGCACTTTCATAGCTGATCGTATCATCCATATTTCTGCCACCAATGGAATGGCCGGTTTTAACCTGTCCCCCAATGCGTGGCATCATGACCAGACCATTTGACAGCCATGTAAACATTCCGGCAACGCCTATCGCGGCAACGCTGTTCGCTCCCAGCTGACCGATCCATAACATATCGGTCATATTATATGCCATCTGTATCATAGCTGTTAAAACGATTGGTATTGTCAGTTTTGTCAATGTTGGAAGAATTCTTCCATTTAATAAATCTGTTGCTTCCATTTAATCACCCTACATATATTATCACAAATCACATTTATTTTCATTTTTTTATAAAAAAAGCGTATTAACAAACGTTAATACGCCAAAAATCCTAATAGTCTTTTTCTAATAATTTTGCTGCTGCTTCATCAATAATAACAACGACATCAGCATGTTTCTGCAAAATACTTGCTGGTAAATCAGTTGTTACAGGTCCTTCAATTAAACCTTTTACAGCTGCCTGTTTGTTTTCTCCGCAGGCAATCAGTACAACTTTTTTCGCATTCATGATATTCTGAATTCCCATTGAAATTGCCTGTTTAGGCACTTCATCAATTTTACCATCAAAGAATAATCTGGCATTATCTTCAATTGTACTTTGTTTTAAATCAACAACATGAGTCACTGAATCAAAAGGAGTTCCTGGTTCATTGAAACCGATGTGTCCATTAGATCCAATTCCTAATAATTGAATATCAATTGGATTTTCAGCTAACATTTTATTATATTCAACACAGTTAGCCTGAACATCTCCATGACCACTTGGAACGTGTACGTTTTCTGGTTTAATATCAATACCTTTAAACAGATTATCAAACATAAAATAATGATAACTTTGAGGATGATCATGATCTAGTCCAAAATATTCATCAAGATTATATGATTTGATATCTTTATATGAAGTTCCGTTTTCTTTATGATCCTGTCTCAAAATTTCATACATTCTTACTGGGGTTGATCCTGTTGCCAGTCCCAAAATTGAATCTGGTTTTTCTTTGACCTGATTAATAAAAATTTTTGCTGCTTCTTGACTTGCCTGTTCGTAGTTTTCTACTTTAATTACTTTCATATGCTCTACCTCCATTTATTTAATCATATCATGTCTAGACAAATTTATCAATATATTTTCCTATGAAAGCCGGTGAAATATAAAAAAATAAAAATACTATGCTTATTTCTCGTTTTTCGCTATAATAATGGCGTGTTATTTTTTTTCGCTTACATGGGTGAAAAAGTAACCGGTTTCATGAAAATACCTTTATTTTTCATATAAAATAAGGTAAAATTATTAATATAATATGGAGGTAGATATTAATGACAAAAATTAATGGTATTGCAGCATCTAACGGTATTGCAATTGCAAAAGCGTATAAGTTAGTTATGCCAGACTTAACAGTGACTCAAGCAACAATTGCTGATGTTGATGAAGAAGTTGCAAAATTCAAAGCAGCTGTTGAACAGACCAGCAAAGATTTAGAAACAATCAAATCAGTTGCCGCAAAAAATTTATCTGATGATGAAGCTGCTGTATTTGATGCTCATGCTTTGATGTTAGGAGACCCAGAATTCCAGGGACAGATCGAAGCCAAAATTAAAGATGAAAAATTAAACGGTGGCGCAGCTATCGAAACTGTTGCAACAACAATGGCAGCAATGTTCGAAAGCATTCCTGATCAGTACTTCCAGGAAAGAGCTGCTGACGTTAAAGATGTTTCTCGTCGTTTACTTGCTAACTTCTTAGGAAAACCTTTACCAAATCCTACTTTAATCGATGAAGAAGTTATTATCGTTGCTGATGACTTAACTCCTTCTGATACAGCTCAATTAAATTCATTTGTAAAAGGATTTGCGACTAATATCGGTGGAAGAACTTCTCACTCTGCAATCATGGCAAGATCTCTTGAAATCCCAGCAGTCGTTTCTTGTAAAACAATAACTGAAGATGTTCAAGATGGTGATATGATCGCATTAGATGGTATCGATGGAACAGTTATCATTAATCCTGATGAAGAAACAATTCAGGCATATATCCAAAAACGTGATGCATATTTAGCAGAAAAAGAAGAATTAAAGAAATTAGTTAATGAAAAAACAATAACAACTGATGGTCATCAGGTTGAACTGGTAGCTAATATCGGTGGTGCAGGAGATTTACCTGGAGCACATGATAATGGCGCTGAAGGTGTTGGACTTTTCAGAACTGAATTCTTATACATGGAATCAGCTGATCTACCAACTGAAGAAAGACAGTTTGAAGTTTACAAAGAAGTTCTAGAATCAATGGGAGATAAACCTGTTGTTGTTAGAACATTGGATATTGGTGGAGATAAGAAAATCGAAGCACTTCCATTACCTGAAGAAATGAATCCATTCTTAGGTGTTCGTGCTGTCCGTTTATGTTTCCAAAGAGAAGATATATTTAGAACTCAATTAAGAGCATTACTAAGAGCTTCTGTTTATGGAAAACTAAGAATTATGTTCCCTATGATTGCTACTTTACAGGAATTCAGAAAAGCAAAAGGAATCCTGATGGAAGAAAAGGATAAATTAGTTGCTGAAGGAATCGAAGTATCTGACGAAATTCAAGTTGGTATCATGATTGAAATTCCTGCTGCTGCAGTATTGGCTGATCAGTTTGCTAAAGAAGTTGACTTCTTCTCAGTAGGAACAAACGATTTAGTACAATATACATTCGCTGCAGACAGAATGTCTTCTGGTGTAAGTTACTTATATCAGCCATTCAATCCATCAATCTTAAGATTATTAAAACATGTCATCGATTCAGCACACGCAGAAGGAAAATGGGCTGGTATGTGTGGAGAAATGGCTGGTGAAGCAATTGCAGCGCCTCTATTAATTGGTTTAGGATTAGATGAATTCTCAATGTCAGCAACATCAATTTTAGCACAGAGAAAACTGATCAACAGTATTTCAAAATCTGAAATGGATAAACTTGTTGAAAAAGCACTTAACTGCTGCACTATGGATGAAGTTGTAGATTTAGTAAAATCTACAGTTAATATCTAATGATCTGATAATAAAAAGGATGATTCTAATGAATCATTCTTTTTTTACATGATAATTTATCATAACAAGTACAACACAATATAAAAAGACTCATAGAAATTACCATGTTAAAATATAAATGACCAAATAAACAGTTAACAGGAGATAATATCTATGAACTATAAACATCTTACCACAAATGAACGTTGTTATATCTATTAATTTAAAAATTATGGCATGGGAGTAAAAGTAATTACAAAAACCTTACATCGTTCACCAAGTACCGTTTCAAGAGAGATAAGCAGAAATAAAGTTGAATCTGGCAGTAGAGGACAGTTTTATAGATACAACCCTCATAAGGCACAAGACTTATATGAATCAAGAAGGAAAGAATGTCATCGCAAAACAATCAATGATACTAATGTATTAAGTTATATTGAAGAAAAAATTCAACTGTACTGGTCACCTGAACAGATTGCAAACAGGAATGTGGAAAGAATATCCATACCTTCAAGCTCCACTATTTATAGGATGATTCATAGAAAACAAATGAGGCAAATCAGCTTTCCTTCTTTTTATAATGATGGCTTGAACAACTTCATTATATCGGAAAGGTGATATCTTTGTATAACATCTTACAGCTCCACGCGCATAGCACGTGGTTTTTGTTTCGCATACTTTCGTATGCTCAACTGACATAAGTCAATATATTCATAGAAGTATGAATATTAACAAAAAGAATGATTCAGATGAATCACTCTTTTTTTTAGCAGAAAAAAACCTGCCACAGACAGGACAAGATCGGCAGAGAATAAAAAAAAGAACTGGCAGCGCGCTATTTTCGCACAGAGTACTATCTTCGCCGCGATGATGCTTAACTTCTGTGTTCGGTATGGGAACAGGTGTGTCCATCATGCCATTGCTACCAGATCTTACGAGTCTCCTCCAGGACAC
>CASETM010000038.1 GCA_949290865.1 uncultured Bacillota bacterium | reverse complement strand
GCAAAATATACAGACAATAAGGATGGAACATACAGTGTCAGCTGTACGATTGAAACAGGGAACCATAACAGCGAGACAGGGACATACATCACCCATATCTATGCATACAACAGCACAGGAAACAGCTGCTATGAGATCAATAATATTACTATTCCTCAAAATACTGCTCCTGTTATATTGAATGTAATAAAAACTTATCAAGATAATAATTCATATAAATTAGAAATAGATGTAAAAGATGACTGTGAGGTTTCTAGGGTTTTGGTTCCTACATGGACAGAAAAAAATGAACAAGATGATCTAATTTGGTATGATGCTGAATATGTGAATGGAAAATGGACAGTTACAATAAATAGAAAAGATCATAATTTTGAATATGGAAATTATATTTCTCATGTTTATGCAGAAGATAATGATGGTGTACGAAGTGAATGCTATCAGTTTGGAACTATAAATTTAATTGAGCCGGCTGACAATTTACCACATATAACAAATGTATTTATTTCTGATGCAAATGATGATGGATACACTGTTTCTTGTCAAGTTAATTCAAAAAATGAAATAACGAAAGTATTGATGCCGACATGGACATATAAAAATGAGCAAGATGATTTGAAGTGGTATACTGCAACTAAAAATAGAGATAATACATTTTCTTACAGAATAGAAAGATCAAATCATAATTATGAATTTGGTACATATATTACTCATATTTATGCATATGATATAAATAATAATATTACAAGTATTGAATTGAATTATCATAATATCGTAAATACTACTGTAGCTAAAGGATGGAAATATATTAATGGACAAAAGTACTTTTTTGATAATAACGGAGATGTTGCTGGGAATATGCCATCAAAAAAAGTGATTGATGTTAGTTTGTATAATGGTGATATTGATTGGGAAACTGTTGCAAAATACGGAGATATTGATGGAGCAATTTTACGAATTGTTGCTCATCCAAATGGCAGCTATATTGAGGATTCACAATTTGCTAACAATTTAGCTGGGTGTAGAAAATATAATATTCCATTTGGAATATATATTTATGATTATAGCAATAATGTTACGGATGCATATAATGAAGCGGAAATTGTTATTTCTATTTTAAAAAAATATAATGTAACAAGTAAAGAAATGGATTATCCAATATTTTTTGATATGGAAAGAGATGTATTATCAACCGCACAATATTCATCTAATGCAAAAACTTTTATTAATAGAATAAATACATATGGTTTTAAGGCAAATATATATAGTTATAGATCGCTGCTTAATACTAAATTAAATGATCAGTTTATTTGGTCAAATACTAGTTGGATAGCTGCTTATACTAACAGCATGGGATGGAATAATCCTTATTATCATGGAAAGTTTGGTTGGCAATATACTAGTGGTGGTAGTATACCAGGAATTAAAGGATATGTTGATGTTAGTTGTTGGTTCGAGATATAGAAGTCTTACAAATTAATTTATATAAATATTATTCAATATATAGTATAATAGGTTTGGTATAATCCAAGCCTATTATATTATATGAACGAAAGGAAAAGTGGATATGAATATTTATTTTTTGTCTGAAAGTAAAGAAAATACTTTTTTAGGTGGAGAAAAAGCTCGAAAAGATATAGATCAAATATTTCACGATTTGAAATATCAAGCTATATATATCGATAATTGTAGGATATCAAGAACGAAAAAAGAATTTATCATAAATTATATGAAACAGTTTAGTAATTGGCATAAAATACAAAAAAAAATAAAACCGAATAGTCTTTTATTCATACAATATCCTAATGCAGATTATAAATTGAATATTAAAAATATTAAGAAATTAAAAAATAAACAAAATGTAAAAGTAGTTGCCTTGATTCATGATTTACCGTCTATACAGGATCAGTCAGTAAAACAAGAAATAGAAAATGAACTGTTAAAGCAATTTGATTATTTAATATGTCATAATGAAAAAATGAAAAAAGTTCTTATGAAAAAGGTTGGCATAGAAGAATATAAATTAGTTTGTTTAGAAGTATTTGATTATTTGAGTGATAAAGAGATAAAAAGAAGAACTGATAAAAATGAGGGGATTACTGTTGCCGGTAATCTATCAAGAAATAAAACAGGCTATATATACAAATTATTAGAAAACGGAACAGTTAAATTAAATTTGTATGGACCAAATTTTGATGTTAAAGATTATGATGGTTATCGAGGTGTTATGTCTCCTGAAAAGCTGATTGAAGAAATCTACGGCTCTTATGGATTGATATGGGATGGGGATTCGCTTGAAAAATGTACAGGGACATTTGGAGAGTATCAGAAAATTAATAATCCTCATAGGGTTTCTATGAATTTAGCAGCAAAAATGCCTTTGATTATTTGGAATGAAGCAGCTTTAAGTGATTTTGTTCGAGAAAACAAAGTAGGTTTAATTGTCAATTCTTTAAATGATATAGAGAATATTATTTCCAATGTAACAGATGAAGAGTATAATGAAATGCTGGAAAATTTAGAAATCATATCTTCAAGAGTCACCAGTGGATTTTATACTAGAAAAGCAGTAAAAGCAGTGATTGATAAAATAAAATAAAAGGAGATAAAACAATGTATGATTATTTGGTTGTTGGATCAGGATTATTTGGTTCAATATTTGCCTATGAAGCACACAAAAGAGGAAAAAAAGTATTAGTTATTGATAAAAGAGAACATGTGGGAGGAAATATCTATACTGAAAATATTCATGGGATAAATGTTCATAAATATGGGGCACATATTTTCCATACATCTAATAAAGAAGTATGGGACTATATTCAGCAGTTTGCAACTTTCAATCGCTATACAAACAGTCCAATAGCAATTTATAAAGATGAAGTTTATAATATGCCATTTAATATGAATACATTTAGCAGATTATGGAATATTAAAACACCAGCTGAAGCTAAAGAAATCATTGAAAAACAGCGAGCAGAAGCGAAAATCATTGATCCAAAAAATTTAGAAGAACAGGCAATTTCGTTAGTCGGAATGGACATCTATGAAAAACTGGTAAAAGGATATACTCAGAAACAATGGGGAAGACCATGTAATGAACTTCCAGCTTTTATTATTAAAAGATTGCCAGTAAGATTTACTTATGACAATAATTATTTTAATGACCTGTATCAAGGCATTCCAATAGGAGGATATACACAGATTATTGAAAAAATGCTGGAGGGAGTAGAAGTCAGATTAAACTGTGATTTTTTTGCTGATAAAGAAAACCTGTTAAAACAGGCAAAAAAAGTAATTTTTACAGGAATGATTGATCAGTACTATGATTATATGTATGGAAAACTGGAATACAGATCTTTAAGATTTGAAACCGAAATACTAGAAACAGATAATTTTCAGGGAAATGCAGTTGTAAACTATACTGATTATGAAGTGCCATATACAAGAATTATCGAACATAAACATTTTGAATATGGGACACAGAAATCAACGATCATTACAAAAGAATATCCTGTTACATGGACAAGTAACGAAGAACCATACTATCCGGTAAATAATGATGAAAATAATCGAATCTATAAAATGTATCAGGAAGAAGCAATGAAAGAAAAAAATGTGATATTTGGTGGAAGATTAGGACAATATAAATATTATGACATGCATAATGTAATTGAAGAAGCCTTAAAATGTGTACATGTTGAATTGGGTGATTAAATGAACAAAGTAGTTAAGAATTATTTATATAATGCTAGTTATCAGATTATGTTAATTGTTTTACCAATAATAACTACGCCGTATGTTTCTAGAGTATTAGGAGCAAATAATGTTGGTACATACAGTTATACAAATTCTATTACACAATATTTCATTTTATTTGGATGTATTGGTTTGAATTTATATGGTCAAAGAGAAATAGCATATTATCAAAATGATAAAAATAAGAGAAGTGTGACTTTTTTTGATTTAGTATCCTTGCGTGTCTTAACATTGACAATTAGTTTGAGTATATTTTGTTTAACAGTGATGACACATTCTAGATATTCAAGTATTTTTATGATTCAGACATTGGATATTATTGCATCTATGTTTGATATTTCGTGGTTCTTCCAAGGAATGGAAGATTTTAAGAAAACAGTTTTAAGAAATTTTTTAGTAAGAATTTTGTGTGTAAGTTTAATTTTTGCTTTTGTAAAAACATCAGATGATTTACTTCTATATGTTTTATGTTATTCAGGAACATTGTTATTAGGAAATATGTCATTGTGGCTATATTTACCAAAATATGTAAATAAATCAGATATCAAAAAGGTTAATATAAAACGTCATATTAAACCTGCATTGACTTTGTTTTTACCGCAAATAGCAATATCGATTTATACATTATTAGATAAGACTATGATTGGATTAATTTCAAATAATAATTCTGAAGTTGCTTATTATGAACAGTCACAATTAATCATAAAAACCGTTATGACAGTCATTACGTCAATGGGAACTGCAATGATGCCAAGGGTAGCAAATTTATTTATAGAAAACAAAGGTGAAGAAATAAAAATGTACATGAGAGCGTCAGTAAAATTTGTATTGATGACATCAATCCCATTCATGTTTGGTATTATGGCCATTGCACAAGATTTTGTACCATGGTTTTTTGGCCGTGGATATGAAAAAGTTGTTCCTAATATGATGATCATTGCGCCAATCATTATTTTTATCGGGATGAGTAATGTAACGGGAACGCAGTATCTGTTACCTTTGGGAAGGCAAAAAGAATTTACTATTTCTGTTATTGGTGGATCGGTTTTGAATTTTTTATTAAATATTATTTTAATATACTGGTTTGCTTCAATCGGAGCTGCAATAGCTACGGTCATTGCAGAATGTATGGTATTAATGATACAGTTTTATTTTTTAAGAAATGATTTTGATTTAAGGTATATAACAAAGCAATTATTAAAATATTTCTTTTTTGGTCTTGTCATGTTTGCAGTTACCTATAGCATTTCTTGTTTATTAAGCAGTTCAATCATTAATACATTTATAGAAATTATGATTGGAGCAGTTATATATTTTATTTTACTATATGTATCAAAAGATGAGGCAATAGAACTGTTAAAAAAGAAATTGCTATTATTTTTAAGAAAACAGTAGATATAAAAAAGGCATGAACGTATTGAAATCAAGAAGTCTCAATACGTTCATGGTTTTTTATGGCGCTTTAAATAAGCGTGGGGTTATAAATGAAAACCTTTAAATCAGGAGTGGGGCAATTTCACCCCACTTTTAATTTAAAGGTATGCGGACAGTATATTCTGGCGGTCATCATTGACCGCTGTTTTTCTTATAGTTTCCTCTTGGATTTCCAACTCTTTTGATTTTGTTTGTATGTTCGCTGACAGTGTATCCTTCATACAGGTTCTG
>CASETM010000037.1 GCA_949290865.1 uncultured Bacillota bacterium | reverse complement strand
TTTTGTTTTTGCTACGCCTGTTTATTTCTATTCATTGCCAGCTCAGTTAAAAATGCTTATTGATCGTTTTTTTGCTCGTGAATATGAAATTAGAGAAGCAAAAAAAAGGAAACAGGCTTACTTGATTTTGACGGCAGGAACAAATGATCAAAGCCAGACAATTGGAACAGTTGAAAGTTTTCGTGGATTTATCAAAGTTTTAAGAACGGTTGATGAAGGCGGTATTATCTATGGCTTGAATCTTTTATCAAAGGGACAGGCCAAAGATAGTCCATTTTACCAGGAAGCTTACGAAATGGCAAAGGCGTTGAAAGATTCATAAGTTTTACTTATTAAATTGATACAAAACAAAAATTGTTGTTTATCATACTATTTTTTACAATATGATTAACAAATAAACAGGAGGAAATACAATGAACGATTTTACATTTCAAAATACAACAAAGGTTTATTTTGGGAGAAACCAATTACAACATTTACATGAAGAAGTTTTAAAATACGGAAAAAACGTTCTTATTGCACATGGTGGTGAATATATCAAAAATTCACCAGTATATACCAATGTGATCAATGAATTAAAAAATAATGATATTGAAGTTTTTGAACTGGGAGCTGTTGAACCGAATCCACGTCATACGACAGTCAATCGTGGCGTGAAGATTTGCAAAGAAAATCAAATTAAAACAGTGCTGGCCATTGGTGGAGGTTCAACTATTGATTGCTGCAAGGCTATTGCTGCTACATCATGCAGCGATGAAGATGATGTTTGGACATTGATCAGTGAAAAAAGACCAGTAGAAAAAGCATTAGCCGTTATTGCGATGCCAACAATTGCTTCAACAGGCAGTGAAATGGATAAATCATGCGTGATTGCTAATGAAGATCTCCATTTGAAAAAAGGTTTAAATGGTGAAGCGATTAGACCAAAAGCTGCTTTTTTGAATCCTGAAAATACATTTACTGTTCCAGCCAGACAAACAGCCTGTGGTGGTTTTGATATTATGATGCATTTGCTGGATATGAATTATTTTGTCAATAGTGAAAAATATCCATTGCAGTTTAACGTTGTAGAAACACTATTACGCACCATTAAAGAACAATTACCAATTGCTTTACAAGAACCAACAAATTATCAGGCTAGAGCAACATTGTTATGGGCTGCCAGCTGGGCACTGAATAGTTTTTGTACCAGTGGCTTTAAAACTGCGCCATCTAATCATGGATTAGAACAGTTTTCAGCATTTTATGATCAGACACATGGCTTAGGGTTAGCGTTAGTGGTGACAAAATGGATGCAATATTTATTAGATAAGGATCCTAGTGTAGCTTATGATTTTGCTCGTTTTGGTAAAAATGTTTTAGATTGTCAGCAAACAGGAGATGATATCAAAGATGCCCAAAATGCAATCAATGCTTTTGATCATTTTATCTGTGATGATTTAAAACTGCCACGTACGATGTCAGAAATCGGTTTAGATGATAGCAAACTTAAAGAAATGGCTCATGCTGCAGTTAATGGATATGGTCAAGGAACATTAAAAGGATATCGTGAATTAAGCGAAGAAGATTGTTTGAATATTTATAAAATGTGTTTATAGGAGGAACGAATATGAAGGATGTCATGATTGTCTGTGGTGCTGGTCAGATTTCAATGGCCATTGCCAGAAGAACAGGTTTTGGTAAAAAGATTATTTTAGGTGATAAAAATATTGAGAATGCCAATCATATCGCTAAGATCATGAATGACGCTGGTTTTGACGTTGAACCAGTAGAAATGGATCTTGCTAGTAAAGAATCCATTTTAAAGATGATCGATATTGCTAAAGGATATGGTCCTATTACAAATCTTATTAATGGGGCAGGGGTATCACCTTCGCAGGCATCAATCCAAACCATATTGAATGTTGATTTGTATGGTACTGCAGTTTTACTGGAAGAAGTAGGAAAAGTGATTGCTAGAGGCGGAAGTGGTGTTACTATTTCTTCACAGTCAGGATGGCGTATGCCACAGCTATCAGCAAACCAGGATCGTCAGTTAGCAATCACCCCAGTTGAAGAATTATTGGATTTGGACTTTTTACAGGAAGATCAAATTGAAAATACTTTGCATGCCTATCAGCTAGCCAAAAGATGTAATGAAAAACGTGTGATGTATGAAGCTGTAAGATGGGGAGAAAGAGGAGCTCGTCTTAATGATATTGCCCCAGGAATCATTGTAACGCCTTTAGCAGTTGATGAATTTAATGGTCCTCGTGGGGATTTCTATAAAAATATGTTTAAAAACTGTCCTGCCAAACGACCTGGAACAGCAGATGAGATTGCCAATATTGCTGAATTACTGATGGGGCCTCAAGGAGCATTTATCACAGGATCAACGATTTTAGCTGACGGTGGAGCGACAGCATCTTATTTTTATGGTCCTCTGCAGGAAAAAGGAGAATAAAGAATGACAGAAAATGCAAAAAATTATCATGAAAAAATGTTTCCCGGATATGTTTCTGATTTTTTAAGAACTGATCCTGAGTTTATTGAGGCATTTGACAATTTTGCGTTTGATGAAGTTGTCAATCATGATGACCTCGATGATCGTATTCGTTTTATTTCGATTCTGGCAACCTTGATAGGATGTCAAGGTATTGATGAATTTAAAGGTATGCTGCTAGCGGCTTACAATTTTGGTGTAACACCAGTTGAAATGAAGGAAATTGTTTATCAGGCAGTGGCTTATTTAGGTATTGGTAGAGTTTTTCCATTTTTAAAAGCGCTTAATACATTTTTAGAAGAAACTTTAAAAATAACTCTGCCGTTAGAAAAACAAGGAACGACAAAGCGCGAAGATAGATTAGAAAAAGGTGAACAGGCACAAATAGATATTTTTGGGGAAAGTATGAAAGGTTATGCTTTTAAAGGACCAGAAGAAACTAAACATATTAATTACTGGCTGACAGTAAATTGTTTTGGTGATTATTATACTCGAACTGGTTTAAATAAAAATGAAAGAGAATTGATTACTTTTTGTTTCTTGTTTGCCCAAGGAGACTGCAAACCACAGTTAAAAGCTCATATTCAGGCTAATATCCAAATTGGTAATGATCAGCAGTTTTTGATCAATATCGTTTCACAGAATGTGCCATATATAGGTTATCCAAGAAGTTTGAATGCTTTGCAATGTATTTTAGAAGCAAAATAAGTTTTTAAGACAATAGGTATTCAAATATCTATTGTCTTTTTTGTTTGTAATCTTTGCCCCATTGTTCCATCACCTGGATTACTGGTTTCATCGATTCGCCTAAAAGGCTTAAGCTATATTCAACACGAGGTGGCACTTCAGGGTAAGAGATTTTTATAACAAGGCCATCTTCAACCATGGATTTTAAAGAAGATGTCAGTACTTTTTGGGATATACCACTCAATGATTTTTTGAGTTCGCTATATCTTTTTGGTCCGGTTAGTAAGTCTCTTAAGATCAGCAATTTCCATTTACTGCCAATCAGGCCAACGGTTGTCGCTACTGGACATTCAGGCATATTTTCTTTTTTTATCATATTTTTTCTCCGTTTCTTGATAAGTATAATTATATAATATTTATTTTCATAAAGAAAGTTGTTCAATTCTAACAAAAAGGTGCCTTCTTATCATTGTTAGAAAGATATATTATAATAAAATGGAATGAAGGAGATAAATGAAATGGAAAAAATGATAGATATGCAAAAAGAAAATTTTAAAGCTTTGTATACGGCAGTTGAAAATACACAACTTGATGGTGAAAGTGTGTTAAGAGTTGTTAAAGCAGAAAAAATCATGGAATTTGATGAAAATACTTATGTTAAGTTAAATGATTTAGTTTTTCATAATGGAGTTATTGAAGTCAAAATGTTAAGTCGTTTATTACCTGATGCGCCAGATTTTGCCAGAGGATTTATAGGTATTGCTTATCGCATAAATGAGGATGATACTCAATTTGAATCTTTTTATGTAAGACCAACTAATGGCAGATCATGTCATGATCCAATTAGAAAAGCACATGGCTGTCAGTATTTTTCTTATCCAAAATATACTTTTGAGTATTTTAGAAATCACGGTATAAGTGAATTTGAAGCTCCTGTGGATATTGATTTGAATGAATGGATTTTATTGAAAGCCGTAATACAAGATGAAAAAGCTGTTTTTTATATCAATGATATGGAAAATCCGGTTTTAGTTGTTGATCAAATGAAACATGGCAGTGATTTAAAAGGATCTATTGGCTTGTTTGTAGATATTGGAACTGAAGCGTTTTTTAAGGATTTAAAGGTGACCAGTTATCATTACTGATAACAATTATTTTATTAATGGGTTCAAATATCATGAAATAATTTACATAAAATTAACGCTCGCTTAATAAATATTTAAAATAATCTCATATATAATAAAGAAAACGGAGGTAAAAAAAGATGAAATGTCCTGTTTGTAAAGATGTTACATTATTAATGAGTGAAAAACATGGAGTAGAAATTGATTATTGTCCGAACTGTCGTGGTATCTGGTTAGACCGTGGAGAATTAGATAAAATTATTGATAGAGTCAGTGATCAAGATCATTCTTCATCAAAACAAAAAGCCCCAAAAAAGAAGAGTTCAATTCTAGGTGATATTTTAGAAATATTTGGTGGCGAATAATAAAAGATTATACAAATATGTTTTTCAAGTGTAAAATAGGTGTTGGTATTCATGGATATGAATAGACACCTTTTTTGTTCTAAGGAGATGAATATAATGATGCGAAATGCTGAAAAAAAGGATCTTGTTAAACTGTTACAAACAGATCAATTTCAAGCTATAGATATACCGGATTTTATAGAAAGTGATATGTTTTATTATTTAAATCATCATCCTAAGGAATTTTTTGTCTATGAATATGATCATAGAATTGTAGGATATGTTTTTGGTAGAGTTACTGATCGACTCATTGATTATGATCGTCTTGAGCCTAAGGGAAAGCAATGGCTGCTCATTGTTGGTTTGGGGATGGCTTATGATCAGGAAGATAAACAGCTATCCTTGATTTATCATATGATGGAACAGGCTTCATTACATGATCTACAGGGTTGTTTGCTTATTAAAAAGAAGGAAAACAATCTAGATTTAAAAAAGATTGGTTTTCAATTGTATCGATATCCTCATCATCAGGGATGGATTATTTATAAGTATGATTTTCAAAGAATCAATCTGACAAAATTGAGTCGTTATATCAGTTTTGTTTTAAGGCATCATCCCGAAGAAATAGGAGCTACTGTCGATGAACAAGGCTGGATGAAAGTTGATGAATTACTTCATGGTATGCAAGCAAAAGGTAAATATATCAATAGAGCCATTTTAGAAAATATCGTTTTAACCGATGAAAAACAGCGATATCATTATAATGAAGACCATACAAAAATTCGTGCTGCTCAGGGGCATTCTATTCCTGTTTATATCGATATGGAAAGCAAAGTGCCACCTCATTATTTATATCATGGTACTTCAAAGCAAAATTATGAAAAAATCAAAGAAACGAAAATTAAAAAAATGAATCGCTTGTATGTTCATTTATCCAAAGATGTTACAACGGCCTGTCAGGTGGGAAAACGTCATGGTATACCAGTTGTTCTGGTTTTGGATACGAAGGCGATGTTGCAAGACGGCTATCAGTTTTATATGGCAGCTAATGGTGTCTGGTTATGTGATGATGTTGATTACCGTTATATTGTTAAAGTAATTGAAATAGATGATATGATATTTCCTGGGGAATAGGATGAAACACTGCTTTAATGAAAGTAGTGTTTTTTTGTTTGTATTTAAAGCACTGTCCCTAAAACTGTTCCAGCTATTAAGAAATATAGCGCTGACATTTATAATGATGGCAAAAGGAGGACGAATGGTGAAAAAGATAGTTGGTTTAACGTTTGTAGGAAATTTGATCATAGGTTTTGGTATCAGTCTTTTGAATCTTTCGGGATTAGGACTGGATGCTTTTACCGCAATGAATTATGGTGTCAGTCAGATGCTGGGAATCGGTCTAGGAACTTATCAGGCTGGTGTCAATATTGTCCTGCTGCTTCCATTGGTTATTTTTTATCGCCAGGCTTTAGGCATTGGAACTTTGATCAATATGTTTTTGCTTGGTTATTTTGTGGAGTTTTTTATGTATATTTTTGCTGGTTTTCAGATTGTTCCAGCTATGTTTGATCAGTTTATGGCACAATTGATCTTATTTGTTATTGGTTTTGTCATCTGTAATTTTGGTGTTGCCCTTTACATGGAATGTCAATGTGGAATGGGAGTGTATGACTGTTATGGACCGTTTATTGAAGAAAAGACACATTTACCCTTTCAGTATGCCCGAATTGTTACGGATTTTATTTGTGCATTGATTGGATTCATGGCTGGTCAAATTGCACATGCAACAACGATTGGAATCGCAACTGTTATTTTTGTTGTGGCTACGGGTCCATTAGTTCATTTTTTTAGAAGTAAAATGATGTGTCAGTTTATTGCAAAAGTCAAAAGGAAATAAAGAAGGAGTAAGATAATGAGTTTTCCAGAAAATTTTTTATGGGGTGGTGCTGTTGCTGCCAATCAGTATGAAGGAGCCTATGATGAAGATGGTAAAGGTTTGGCTGTACCGGATATGCTTTTAGGGGGAACGGCTACTAAACCAAGAACGTTCTGTCCACATATCATCGAAGGTACTTTTTATCCTTCCCATCAGGCCAGTGATGGATATCATCATATCAAAGAAGATATTGCCTTGTTTGCTCAAATGGGATGGAAAGTTTTTCGATTGTCGATCAACTGGGCAAGAATTTATCCTCATGGCGATGATAAAGAACCAAATATGGCTGGCTTGAAATTCTATGATGAGGTGTTTGCTGAATGTCATCGCTATGGTATGGAGCCATTGGTTACTTTATCCCACTATGAAATGCCTTGGCATCTGGTGGAAAAATATCAGGGTTTCTATAGTCGTGAAACCATTGATTTTTATTTAAGATATGCCAGAACCTGTTTTGAAAGATATAAAGGAAAAGTGAAATACTGGCTGACCTTTAATGAAATCAATGCAGGAACGATGGCAGATCCTTTAGCTTCTTTAATGGCTTTAGGTTATATGACCAAAGACGATCTGTCACGTCAAGAACCATGTGAGTTTGAAGAATTACATGATAATCCTCAAGAAAGATATACAGCTTTACATCATGAATTTTTAGCTTCAGCTTTAGCGGTGAAAATGGCCCATGAAATCAGTCCTGATTTTGTTGTTGGAGATATGTGCAGTCATATTGTCTGGTATCCCCATACCTGTAATCCAGCTGATATTTTAGCCTGGCAGGGAAAAGACAGTTTATTTAATGATTTTTGTTGTGATGTCATGATCAATGGTGAATATCCACCATACATGTATGCGTATTTTGAAAAACATCATATTGATACAGGTTTTATTCAACCTGGTGATTTAGAAATTTTAAAAGCAGGAAAAGTCGATATGCATACGTTTTCTTATTATATTTCTAACTGTGTCAGTGTAGATCCAAATGTTGAAAAAATTGGTGGTAACCTGGTAGGAGGAGCAAAAAATCCTTATTTAAAAGCGAGTGAATGGGGCTGGCAAATCGATCCAGATGGTTTGCTTTATCTGTTAAACAAATTATCTAGTCGTTATCCTCATGTTCCTTTGATGATCGTAGAAAATGGTTTTGGTGCTGTTGATCAGGTTGAAGCTGATGGTTCAATCCACGACAGTTATCGTATTGACTATTTTAAAGCGCATATTCAGGCGATGCAAAAAGCATTAGATAATCATGTCAATTTGATAGGTTATACAACATGGGGGCCTATTGATATCGTTTCAGCAGGAACTGGTCAGTTTGCCAAACGTTATGGTTTTATCTATGTTGATCGTCATGATGATGGCAGTGGTGATTTTTCTCGTCATAAAAAGGATTCTTTTGAATGGTATAAAAAATGTATTGCCAGTCATGGTGAATGTATTTAATGTGGTAATATTGTCTCACGTTTTCTCTTTATGATATAGTTATCATAAAGAGAAAAGCGAGATGATAACATGTTAGTCACTGATAAGATTAAAAATACAGTATTAACTCCTGTTGAACAGAATATTGCTGAATATATGATGGAACATATCGATGATCTAAAAAGATTGTCAACGCGTGATCTGGCGCGTTTGACATTTACTTCTTCATCGGCTGTGATTCGTTTAGCTCATAAGCTGGGATATCAGGGATATAATGAACTCAAAGCGCAGAT
>CASETM010000036.1 GCA_949290865.1 uncultured Bacillota bacterium | reverse complement strand
TAGCAGCTTTCATGTCTATGTCGACTAAGCGAAAGCGTAATTAGTTTGTCTGTTTCCAGTTATTTTTTTGGTGAGTTTAACGTACTCCAACGACTGCAGCTAAGGTCAAACATACCCCTGTCGAATCCAAGACAGCCCCTTATTAATAATAGTTTTTGAGCGTTTTTTCAATATCTCTTTTGGCTGCTTTTTCCTTAAGATCATTACGCTTGTCATACAATTTTTTTCCTTTAGCAATCGCAATTTCTAATTTGGCTTTACTGCCAGAAAAATACAGTTTAGTAGGAACAACCGTAAGTCCTCCTTCTTTTAACTTATTGGATATTTTTAAAATTTCCTTTTTGTGAAGCAAAAGCTTTCTATTCCTTTTAGCTTCATGATTAAAAATATTTCCCTGTTCATAAGGAGAGATATGCATGTTTTCAACAAACACTTCATTGTTTTTGATTTTCACAAAAGAATCCTTTAGATTCACATTACCTAAACGTATTGATTTAATTTCTGTCCCTTTCAGTTCAATCCCTGCTTCGTAGGTATCTAACAGAAAATAATCATGATGAGCTTTCTTATTCTGTGCTATTACTTTCATACATATCACCTCCTATATATTAACATATCAGCAAGAAAAAGACAGACTTTTTTCATATGATTTATCGTCTTTTTCTTCTATGATTATTTTTCTTTCTTCCTTTTCTTTGATTTAAGATAACCGTTTTCTTTTTCTGACGGTTTGATTTCATTCCTACAACTTCAAAATCAATGATTCTTTCTCTTTTTGACGCATTGACAACCTTGACTTTGACCTTATCAGACATCTTAAAGCGTTTTCCAGTACGTTGACCAACCAGTTGCAAATTCACTTCATCATAGAAATAATAATCATCACTAAGGGCATCCATACGCACCAGACCTTCAATGGTATTAGGAAGTTCTACAAACATACCAAAATTCGTTACTGAAGAAATGATCCCTTCAAACACTTCTCCAATGTGTTCTTCCATATATTCTGCCATCTTCATGTCATCAACTTCTCTTTCGATATCAACCGCTCTTCTTTCCGCTGCTGATGTCTTTTCCGCAATATCAGGCATAATGGCTCCAAAATGGAATAAAGTATCTTGATCAAATTTCTTTTCAAAAAGATAAGTACGAATCAAACGGTGAACCATCAGATCAGGGTATCTTCGAATCGGTGATGTAAAATGCGTGTAAAACTCATCAGCCAGACCAAAATGACCTAAACACTGATCATCATATCTGGCCTTAGCCATACACCTTAACAGTAAAGTCGAAATAATATGATGTTCATCACTGCCTTCACTGGCCTCAATAATCCGACTCAATTCCTTAGAATGGATATTTTCTAAAGATCCTTTGATCGTATAGCCTAAAGTTCTCGCCACAACAGAAAACTTCTTAAGCTTATCCTCTTTAGGATTTTCATGAACACGATAAATAAAAGGCAGATCCAGCCATTTGAAATGTCTGGCAACCGTTTCATTGGCAGCCAACATAAACGATTCAATAATACGATCGCTCTCTCCTCTGACCCTTAGTACAACATCAGTAGGATGTCTTTTCTGATCAACAAGTACCTTAGCTTCCTCAGTATCAAAATCTATAGCTCCACGCTGCTGCCTTTTTCTTTGCAGAATATCAGACAGTTCCCGCATCAAAAAGAACAGATCAGCCACATGCTCATACTGTCTGGTCAGCTCTTCATCACCAGATAGAATCGCATTCACATGATTGTACGTCATACGTTCAGTAGAATTAATGACCGATTCAACAATATCATGGTCAATAACCTCACCATCAGGAGTGATTTCCATAAAACAGGAAATTGTCAAACGATCAACATGAGGATTCAAAGAACATATGCCATTGGAAAGCTTATGTGGCAGCATCGGAATAACTCTGTCCACCAGATAAATAGATGTTCCTCGTGCCAGCGCTTCCATATCTAAAGGTGTATTTTCCCGAACATAATACGAGACATCCGCAATATGCACGCCCAGATAATAATTTCCATTGTCCATTCTGCGTAAAGAAATGGCATCGTCCAGATCTTTAGCATCATCACCATCAATCGTCACAATCGTTTCCTGACGCAGATCAACACGTCTGGCTACTTCTTTTGGATCAACCTCTGACTCGATTTTTTCAATCTGTTCATAAACTTCTTTAGGAAATTCATCATGCGCTTCATGCTGATAGACGACTGACAGAATATCAACACCCGGATCAGAAACATGACCGATAATTTCCACAACATTACCTTTAAGATAAGGTTTATAGGCTTTGATTTCAACAACGACCTTGTGTCCCGGCATTGCGCCATGACTATGGGCCTGATCAATATAAACTGGCTCATTAAACTTGAGATCATCTGCCTGCAGGATCAATTCTCTTTTTCCTTTTTTCAAGATTCCCACCAATCGTGTCTGTCCACGTTCCAGAACTTTAACAATCCTTCCTTCTCTTCGGCTGCCATCCTGTGTTTTTTTCAGTTCAACCAGAACCTTATCACGATGAAAAGCATCTTTTAGATTATGCGCAGAAATAAAAATATCTTCACTGCCATCTTCAGTTCTGACAAAGCCAAAACCTTTTTTATTGATATCTAAAGTTCCTGCTGTCAGATTTGAATTTTCAATCAGCAGATATTCATTATATTCATTTCTGACGATTTTTCCTTCATCTTCCAGCAAATTTAAAGTTTTCAGCAGTTCCTTAAATTGTTCTGTACTATGATGATGCAGTCTTTTGGATAATCCCTCTACTGATATATATCCAGACTGATGCAGGATCTGTAAAATTTCTTCTTTCATTCTTTCACCTCCTAAAGTAAAAAATAGGACACCTATGTGTCCTATTCATTAATCCATACGTAAAATAACTGCAATAACGAAGAAGGCTATTGCCAAAATCATTGTCATTCTTGACATCACCAGATCAATTCCACGTTCCTTCTGCTCAGCAAAAAGATTAGAACTCTGTCCAGTTAACGCATTGACAATATCATCTGATTTACCACTTTGTAATAGACATAATATAATAAGCACAATAGAAATAACTACCATAGCACCTTGTAAAATTGTTTCAAACATATTTTAACCTCCTTCGAGTACACTATACACTGTCCAAAGTATAATATCATATTGTTTCATAAAAAACAATATCATTTTTATTTTTCTGTCACAAACAACGCCTGCTTATCACCACGACTTATGCATTATCAACACCGCACACATAGTAGCGATTCTGATCTTCTACAACGGTTATATTGACATTTGCATCAAAGTCTGCGACCGTTTCATTAAACGTCAAAGAAATCAGAACATTATAATAACGATTATCTTCCAAACCATCAATAACAACCTTCGATGGGGAATAAGAGATGATATTATATCTCGTTACTTCCAAATCCTCATACTCACTTTTTCTGGCATAGAAAGATGATTCAGCATATTGGGTAAAATTACCTCGCAGGCTCTCATAAATATATGATAAACCGCCGATTTCATTTCCCTGATCTTTAAGCGTGTAATAATCACACGCAAAATAAGCTGCAACAAGCTGGCATTCTTCCTCATCATCTCCATCCATGTAGCTTTGATATAGACGTCCATAAATATTATTCAGCAACTCTGTATCTCCTGTTTTTTCATAAGGAATTTCAACAATTTCCGCTTTTTGCGGCTGTTCTGGACCTTCTGGCATCACAAAATACATCAATCCGGCAATCATAGCCAGAAGACAGCCAATAATGATGATATGATCTCTTTTGGCCTGTCTGACTGTACGTTTTACCCGATATTTCTCTAAAAACCTGATTTTTGGCAATTTATCACTTCGGACAAAAATATTCAGTATTGTCAGAACCGGTTTATATTTTCTAGAAATCATATCAGTAACTTCAATAAAAATTTCAAACATGATCATCAGCCCGATAAACAGGATCGTTCCTGTTACGGGATCAAAATAATACAGATATGATGTCAGCGAAAACAGAAATGTCACCAGATACAAAATCAAAACACTTTTTTTCTGACCCAGTTTCAGTTTGAACATCAGATTATGATGCAGATGTCCTCGGTCAGCTTCACTGAATTTTTTATGATGAACCTTTCTCCTGATAATCGCAATCAAAGTATCCATGATTGGTACCATCAAAACAATAACAGGTGCTCCTAAAGTAAAAAAAGCAGAAGCATTATAACCAAAACCTAAAAGCGAAATAACAGCAATCATAAAGCCAATATATAAAGCTCCACAATCCCCTAAAAAAATCTTCGCTGGATGAAAATTAAAAAAAAGAAAACCTAAGATACTACCCGCCAAAACAAGTGCCAGCGAAGCAATATCACTGCGTCCCGCCAGAATTGATGTCACTGAAATCGTCACCAGCACGATGATCGAAATTCCTGCTGCCAAACCATCCAGTCCATCAATGAGATTGATTGCATTGGTTATCCCTACGATCCAGAATAACGTTACGATCCCCGAAAAAATCGTAATCGCATCATTAGGAAAATACACAAAACCTTTAATATAGATTTCACCATAGACAATAACAATGACTGCCGCAATAATTTCAAAAATCAGCTTAACCTTAGGAGAAAGATCATGAACATCATCATAAAGTCCCACCATAAAAATAATAAAACCAGCAATCAGAATCGCATTGATCTGATGATCAGTTTTCAAAAACAGAACCGAACCAATCAATGAACTGATATAAATCGCATATCCCCCTAAACGGGCAATTTCATGCGTATGAATCGTTCTTTTGTTCATATGAGCAACAATACCCAGCTGCATTGCCGCCTTATTAATCAACGGAATCAGGCATGCCGAAATAATCGTAGTAACTACAAATGACAAGATAACTGTTAATGACATAGGCATTCCTCCTGTATGCCTATATTATGTTGTATTTTTATTGATAATTCAAGTTAATAATTTGATGTTTTCCTTTCATTTAATCTAAAACTTGTATATACTAGAATTATAGGAGGAATGTTTTATGCATAATTTAGGAATATCTGTATATCCAGATAAAAGCGATATCAATGAAGTATACGCTTATATGGAAAAAGCTGCAAAATTAGGTTTCAAAAGAATTTTTACCTGTTTTTTATCAATCCCTGATGACAAACGTGAAAGTTATCTGATTGAATTCAAAGATTTCATGAAAAAAGCTCATGAACTGGGATTCGTTGTTGCTGCGGATACCAATCCTGCTGTTTTTGATTTGATTGGAGCAACCCCTAATAATTTAAAACCATTTGCTGATCTGGGACTGGACATTATTCGTTTAGACGGAAACTTTGGTACACAGGGCGATATTGCTATCACTAGAAATCCATATGGCATCCAGATTGAATTTAATGCCAGCATGGATGCCGGTGTTGAACTGCTGATCAAAAACGGAGGTAACAAAGATCAGATCATTACCTGTCACAATTTCTTCCCAGAAAGATATACGGGGCTTGATTTTGATCTGTTCCAGCAGTATAACAAACAGTGGAAAGCATTAAATCTTCACACTGCTGCCTTTGTTTCCAGCCAAAATGAAAATACGATTGGACCATGGGAAGTATTCTGTGGTTTACCAACTGTAGAAATCATGAGAAATCTGCCTATCGAAGTTCAAGCTCGTTATATGCTGGCAACAGAAGATGTTGATGATATCATCATTGGAAACTATCCAGCTACTGATGAAGAACTGGAAGCTCTTTCTAAAGTCAACTTCCAGGCTTTAGAAATCAGAGTTGACGAAGTTCCAGAAATCACTGATAACGAAAAATACATCATGTATGATTTCGGTCCACATTTTGACAGATATGATCATTCATCATTTATGATCAGATCAAGTTTCCCAAGACTGGAATTCAAAGATAAGGTTACTGTCCAAGATCCTAACATGGCTGACAAAAAAGAAACAAGTGACAAATCTATTCCTCATCATGACTGCGGACAAAAAGTCTTTACCCGTGGTGATGTTTTGGTTGTCAATGACAATCTGAAACACTATCGTGGTGAACTGGAAATATGTCTGACTGAAATGGTCAATGATGGTGAACGTAACCTGATTGCGAAAATCAAAGAAGAAGATCTTGGTTTATTAGATTTCGTGAAACCTGGACAACACTTTAAACTGATCAAATAACAAAGAAAAGGGATCTCAGATCCCTTTTACTGTATCGTTTTCAAATATTCACCCAGCCCGTTTTCTTTAACATCGCCAATAACTTCATCAGCAACCGCCTTTAAACTTTCTACCGCATTTTTCATGGCAATGCCATGACCGGCATACTCAATCATTTCCAGATCATTAACACCATCGCCAAAAGCATAACAGTTTTCTACAGGAATATCCAGATAAGCCAGAACTTTTTCAATTCCTTTGGCCTTGGATACTTCGATTGAGCAGATTTCAAACGAATTCTGCGTACCATGGCTGTCATAACGGAATTTATTATGAATATAACGTTCAATTTCTTCTTTGCAGTCGATCGCATTGATTTCAATTTTCAATGTTCTTTTCATAACATCTTCCAGATCAAAATCATAGAGCAGCTTATCCCCATTAATATCACACTGTCTGAAAAAATCATCAAATTTTTTAAACTTTCTGTCAATATAACAGTCTGTCGCTGTTTCAAAATCATATTCACAGTTAACGCTATCAAGCATGTTCTTTAAAGCCAAAACATCCTGATAAGGAATCGGTTTTTCATAGATCAGATGATGATCAACTTCCACATGTCCACCATTACATAAAACAAAACCATCAAAATCAAGATCGATGATCTGTCGCGACAGAAAAGCCAACGGTCTGCCACTGGCAATAAAAATGGCATGCCCTAATTTCTTAAGACGCTTTAACTGTGTCTTTACATCTTCCGGAATGATATTTTCTCCTAGTTCGCCATACATCAATGTTCCATCAATATCAAAAAATAATGCCTTTTTCACGTTTTCACCTCTTTGATACTATATCACAACAGAAAAACAAAATGAAAAACTTTCTCAAAAAGAAAAGGCATATGAATTCATATGCCTTATTTTAAATAATGTAAGTTTTCTAACATAACTCCGCAACCATTAGCAACGCAGTTTAATGCATCATCCGCAACAAATACAGGAACATTCAGTTCTGATTCCAGCAAACGGTCTAAACCTTTTAATAATGCTCCTCCACCAGTTAAGAAAATACCACGAGATACGATATCTGCAGCCAGTTCTGGTGGTGTCTGTTCAAGAACATGTTTTGTTTCTTTAACAATTGTTGCACATGTTTCTCTTAATGCCAGTTCTGTTTCATTAGAACTGATCGTAATCGTATGAGGCAGTCCAGTCACTAAATCACGTCCACGAACTTCAAATGTTTCATCAGACAGTCCTTTGATAGCTGTTCCAATTTCCAGTTTAATCTGTTCTGCAGTACGATCACCAATTAACAGTTTGTATTTGTCTTTAACAAATTTGATAATATCTGCATCCATCACATCACCTGCGATTTTTAACGATGAACTTGTTACGATATCTCCTAATGATAATACGGCGATATCAGTTGTTCCTCCACCGATATCAATAACCATGTTACCTGTTGGTTTATTGATTTCCAGTCCAGCTCCAATTGCTGCAACTTTTGGTTCTTCTTCAATATAAACTCTTTTTGCTCCACATCTTTCAGCAACATCTCTGATTGCTGATTTTTCGATTGATGTGATATTTGAAGGACAACAGATCAAGATTGTTGGTCGTGAAAAAATCCCTTTTAAATTTAATTTATTAATAAAATGAGTTAACAGAATTTCAGTAATTCTGAAATCTGCGATAACGCCATCTTTTAATGGTCTGATTGCTTTGACTCTTCCAGGAGTTTTTCCTAACATATCTTTAGCATCTTGCCCAACAGCTAATGGTTTCTTTGTTTCTTCATCTATTGATACTACTGAAGGTTCATTAACAACGATTCCTTCACCTTTAACATATATTAAGATATTTGCTGTACCTAAATCGATACCTATTTCTTTTGATAGTGCCATCGTTTCTCCTCCTTGTACATTTTTTTCTCCCATATTGTATCACGAATTCAACTAAATACAAGGACAAAAAACAAAACATGACAATTTTTCTAATTATCCTAATTTAATTTGATGAATTCTATGTTTTTACTAATTCCTGTTCAAAATACTTTTCTGGATTTAAAGTTTCATCATCTTTACTTAAGATAAAATGCAGATGGTTTTTCAATGCTGACTGATAAACATTGGTCCCACTGGTGGCAATCACATCACCCTGTTTGACCTGATCACCTTTTTCCACTTTGATATTGTCTACTGACTGATATGTTGTCACCATTCCTGATTCATGTTTGATAGCAAGGATCCAGCCTAGCAGTGAATCATTTTCCTTTCTGATCACTTCACCACTGGTACTGGCATAAACATCAAAAACTTCCCCGTTTCTGGTATAATCAATACCATCATTAGGACGATAGACTCCTTCAAAATAAACCAATGCCTTCTCCAGTTCTTCATCACTCATATCTGTATCATAAAACTTCTTTTCGATCTGGACATCATCATCTACCGGTTTCTTTAAAACTTCAGCCGTCTCTTTTTCCTCATCTTTTGTTTCCACCGAAACAACCGGAACATCTTCAAAATCATCATCCTGAATCACATTCTGAAAAATCCCGGCACCAGCCAGAAACAGCATCAATGATGCCATCAATATCCATGTTTTCTTATTACGCCTTATCAAGCCTTTCATATTTTCACCTCTTAAGAAGTGTAACCATATTTTTATTCTTTATTCTTACTGATTTCGGTTCCCTGATAATAATGTTTCAAAATGTCCTCATAACTGTAGCCTTCTTTAGCCATTCCCTGGGCACCATACTGTGACATGCCCACCCCATGACCACTTCCTTTTGTTGTAAATATATACATATCATCATTCTTTTCGATCGTAAAATCACTTGAGGCCAGCTGCAGTTTCTCCCTGATCTGTCGCCCGCTGTACGTTTGTCCATGAATACAGATACTTTTGACCCGACCGCTGGGATAATGAACGATATCACTATAATCAAAACCGCCAAAAAGATCATTGAGCTGTGATAAAGAATACTGCTTTTCTCTAAAAAAAGAACTGTCATATTTTTCATCCCATGGTGAATCTACGGAAACAAGATAGCTTTTGGGATCACCATCAAAATAATTTTCCACATTTTCACTTTTTCCATTGCTACAGCTGTAAAACAAAGCAGAAATACATTCTCCTTCATAAGTAATGATTTCGCCTTTGGTCTGCTGAATCGCAGTCTGTACCTTCTCTTTATAGACATCATACTGACTGCCCCATGAAGCTTTAATTTCATCATCACTTAAATAAACCTGTGTACTGGTCGTGTTATCCACGCTCAGCAAGCGTGAATAGACAAAGGTCCGACTGGCAACAACCTGGGCCTTGATTGCTTCCAGTTCAAAACTTGCTGGCATTTCTCCTGCAACCACACCAAGCAGATAATCATCGATATTGATACGCTGAATCTCGCCATCAACATTGACACTGACATAAACATTTGTATCTTTATACGTCTTAAAAAACAGTCCGGTCTGTGGTGAAAGGAAAGAAAAAGAAACTAACATGACAATAATAAACAGTAACTTAAAAAAAATAGATTTCATACTGTATTATATGTCATCTATTTTTTTCTATTCTATAAATGAATTGTCATAAATTCTAATATAAAAGAAGCAAACATATATCCTAAAACGACCGATAACATGATATACAGCAGATAAAACTGTCTGATTTTTCCTTTAAGAATAAAATTTTCATAATGAAAACAGCTTAAACCGTACATGGCTAAAACAATCGAAACAATATAAACAATCAATTTAATCAGTTGATAAGACATTTTCTTTTCCTCCAATAACAACTTTTGAATAATACACAAATCAATTCATATAAATGAATGAGGTGATTATTTGAACAACAATACTATCCAATCATTAATTTACAATCAGCTGTATTCTGCTGCAATGTATAACTATATTGCTTCTTTAACAGAAGATCTTGAACAGAAAAAACTATTATTGTCTTTTGAAGCAGACAGTTATAACAATGCCAGGTATCTAGAAACATATTATGAAACAATGAATACTTCATCATTTAATCCAATTCTATCTCAAAATGAAGAACTTGAGACTTTTGATGGAAGTTTATTATGGATGATAGAATACAATGGCGTTAGCAGCCGTTTATTTATCAATCAGATCTACAATGATAAAAATGATAAAAACATCCAAAAAGTAACAAGTTATATCAATGAAATCATACATCAGCACACCACATTACTAATACACATGTTCCTGCAGCAGAATTTTTATATAAAAAAAACATCACCAAAGTGATGTTTAATTTTTAAATGGTGACTCGTACGGGATTCGAACCCGTGAATGCATGCGTGAAAGGCATGTGAGTTAACCGTTTCTCCAACGAGCCACATGGCGCTTGAAGTAGGACTCGAACCTACGACCGATCGGTTAACAGCCGATTGCTCTACC
>CASETM010000035.1 GCA_949290865.1 uncultured Bacillota bacterium | reverse complement strand
TCAGTTCTTTTGAAGTGTGTCTAAAAAATGAAAAATGATCAAGTCATTTCGATAAAATCGAAAAGGTACCAATTCAAAATTGAATCAGTACCTTAACTTAATCCCTAAAATTACATGTCATCCTCTAACTTAATGACATTGGGAGCAATCCTCATTTTTAAATATCTAAAATACCTTTTCCTTCACCATAGACTGCATACCAGTCACCATTGAAGTCATCAACAGCTTTCTCTATGCTTGGATTGGCAAAGATCTGTTTTAATATTGCCACTGGTGCTGTGATCGATTCGGCTCCAGCATCAAAGGCATCTCTGATCTGCTTGACTCCTTTGAATGACGCTGCCAAGATCTTGCAGTCATAGTCATCTTCAACGATCCTTGTCTGCAGTTGGGCAATCAGTTCCATAGGATCATTACCCAGGTTGCCGATACGGTTGACATATGGTGCAATATAGTCAGCTCCTGCTGCCAGAGCCATATAGGCCTGCATGATATCGTAAACAGCTGTTGCTGTAACACGGATTCCTTCAGCCTTCAGGACCTTAATGGCTTTGACTCCTTCATAGGATACCGGTACCTTGATGTATACCTGATCATCAATTTCTTCTATGATACGATGTGCTTCTTTGATGATCGTTTCACAGTCTTTGGAAATCACCTGAATATGCAGGCTTCTTTCCTGACCAATGATCTTTCTGATTTCCTTCATGTGGGCAAAGAAGTCCTTTGGACTGGTGGCCTTGACGATCGATGGATTGCTCGTTACGCCCACGATTGGCATATGATCTACGGCATCTTTGATTTCTTCTATGTTAACTGTATCTATAATAAATTCCATTGTTGTTCTCCCTATTCAATAATTAGATTTTTAATTCCTGCCTGTTTAACAAGCTGATAGAAATGCTGCATCTGCTGATCGTTGAGTGCTTTTAAATCAGCTTTCATTCCATATGGTTCATCATACAATTCATATTTGGCTGATGCTAATGGATTGTAGTTTAAAAGTTCAAATTTGACATCTTTTTTGATGTTGACAAGATAATTGGCAATGGCACTGATATTTTCATCAGTCGCGGTGATTCCTGGAATCAGTGGTGTTCTTATGATGATTTTATCCTGATGTTCACTCTGCAATAAAGCTTTGATATGCTTTTTAATGATTTTGACAGACACTCCTGTCATTTCTTGATGTTTGGCGTCATCGAATATTTTCAAATCTATATATATCTGATCAAGATATTTGACTGCTTTTTGAATCAGATCATCTGATCCGTACATCGTTGTTTCAATCGCTGTATGAATTCCTGCTTCCTGACATTTTTTTAAAACATCTATGAGAAACTGTCCCTGCAGCAATGGCTCGCCACCAGAAAATGTCACTCCACCATCATTGCGGAAAAAGACCTGATCTGCCTTGATCTTATCTAACAGTTCTTCGATAGTATATTCCTGACAGTCATAGCGAATGGCACCACTGGGACAGGTTCTGATCAGGTTATCAAAATTTCCTTCATACTGACGAAAGAAACAGGGACGATCATCTTTGTAGATCATTTGCCCAGGCAAGGCATCATGATCACATCTTCGACAATGAATACACCTGTTTTCCAGATAAATAACCGTCTTTTTTATGGACAGTCCTTCTGGATTCTGACACCATTGACATCTCAGTGGACATCCTTTAAAAAATACAGTTGTTCTTAAGCCGCTGCCATCATGAACAGCAAACCTTTTGATATCAAAAACCAGTGCTTTAGATACTGTCATATGATGTTCTCTCTATAATTTCATCCTGTAACTTCCCAGCCAGTTCCACAAAATAAGCTGTATATCCAGCCACCCTGATCGTTAATGAACGATGATTTTCCGGATGAACCTTGGCATCCAGCAGATCTTCTTTACGTACCACGTTAAACTGAATATGAGGGACTTCCAGATCAACAAAAGCTCTTAAGAAGTTTTCAAATTTCAGTCTACCCGTTTCGCTCTGGAAAAATTCTGGTAAAAATTTCATATTCAGCAAGCCACCATTTGTCGTATATGAATTTTTCATACGGGCAACTGATTTTAAAACTGCTGTCGGTCCGTTCATATCACGGCCATAAACGGGCGACATGCCTCCATCTGCTAAAGGTGCCATAGCTTTACGACCATCAGGAGAAGCCCCGACATTTTCTCCCATCGGCACATGAGCAGAAACAGTATACATGCCAGTATGGTAAAGACTGCCTCGATAATTGGTATATGCTTTCATTTTATTTCTAAAATAACCTGCCCACTGAGCTCCAAGTTCATCAACCCATTCTACATCATTTCCATATTTTGGTGCCTTGTTTAACAGCATGGCCTGAATAATTTCATCACCTTCAAAATTATGCTGCAGGGCTGCCAGAAGAGCTTTGGCAGAAACCATTTTTTCATCATAAACCAGTTCCTTGATGGCTGCCAGAGAATCAGCCAGATTGGCAATCTGGATCATCTGAATCCCTGATAAATTATATTTTGCTCCACCTTTGGTCACATCCAGTCCTTTATCAATACAGTCATCGATAACGGTTGAAAGGAAAGCCGAAGGCAGACAGTCCTGATGTGCCTTTTCAACAACATCTTCAGCCTTCATCATACGATCGATAAAATAATCAATCTGTTTCTTAAAGGCATCTTCCAACTGTGCATAAGTCTGATATGTTTCCAGATTACCCAGATCCAAACCGATTTGCTGGTGCGTTAACAGACATTTCCCATTATTCAAAGTTAATTCCAGCGCTTTATTCAAATTGAACATGGCCGCATCTGACCAGCCCAAATTATTTCCATGCGTCGTCAGTTCTACACAGCCAACAATGGCATAATTCAATGCATCCTGTCTTTCAATATGAAGATCATCGATCATTGTCTGTACAATCGCTTCATCGTTGAAAAACTGTGGCATCCCACTGCCTTTGGCAACAACCTTGATGGCTTCCTGTATCAGTTCATGAGAAGAATGTTTATTCAGTCTCACTGATAAGTTAGGCTGAGGCAGTCCCAGATGCTCCTGGGCTTTTAGACAAAGCAATGATAGTTCATTATAGGTGTCATTTCCCTGTTCATCCAGTCCCCCAACAGCAATATTGAAACCAATTGGAAAACCAGCAAAATACTTCGCACTGTTTTGATTTCTTAAATAAACGATTTGATTAAACTTCAGCCATAGACATTCCAAAATTTCCAATGCTTCCTGCTGGGTGATCATCCCTTGCTCAATATCTTTTTGATAATATGGATATAAATACTGATCCATCCTTCCCGGTGAAAAAGAAGAAGCATTCGATTCCATATGCAAAATGACAAAAAGGAACCATAAAGACTGTACCGCTTCATGAAAATGTTCAGGAGGTCTTTTTGACAGTTTTAAGCAGATATCCCCCACCTTCTGCAAAGATACTTTATCACAGTCTTCACATTGATCAAGCATCATCATGATATGATCATGATATCTTAACATAAACGTTTTCGCTCCACGTAAAACCATAATCATACATTCGTACAGTTCCTGCTGTTTTTCATTACATGACTGTAGTTTCTTTTCAATCAGTTCAATCAATCCCTGAGGTCCATACTTCAGCCACAAGACACTGTCAGGACAGATATGTCCCTGGGCATGATCTTTCTGATTGATCTTAACAACTTTCGCAATCTCTTGAATTTCTTTGCCATATCGATTCTTAATTACATCCTCTAATGATTTTTCCTGCCAGTATGGGAAAATATTTTCTCGGAATTCTTTGATATCTACCTCATTGACCAGAAAACGATCCTGTGGTCTTGTTGGTAAAGTTTCAAATTCCTGATTGATCCAAGAACAGCCACTTTCTGGAAAAACAACACCATATCGAACACCTTTGGTCCTGTTGCCAACGATCAGTTCTTCTGGTTCAACACCAATGGCCATTTCCTCTAAAGCAGCTTTTAATGATAACGCTCTTTTTCGAGGAACAGATAAATCCTCATTTTCCTGATAAACGCGAGTAATGATTCTCGCCTGTTCAATAGAAACGTATCTTGGCTGTGACAGCATTTTTTTCTTCAAAATCTCTATTCTTTCTGTCATGATAAGATTTTCCATGCTGATCCCTCCTCTTTTCAATTTTATTATATGCTATATGCTGATATTTTCAATAAAAAGTAATAAAATTCAATAAAAAACAATAAAAAAAGAAATCATATGATTTCTAATTCCATTTTTTTCAATTTATCAGCAACTGTTTCCTCCAGTTGATCTTCACAAATCAAACCATCAAATTCCTCCACATCAGCAAAAACATAATTGCCATCAAGTTCCAGCTTTGTCTTTTCAGCTACAATATAGCTTTTTCTGCTGCAAAAAACAGCCTGCTTTTTGGTCAGACCATCATCTCCATCATAAGTCGAAACATTTTTATGATAGATATCGATACCAACCACACCAATAAAAGCCAGATCGAATTTATATTGCCTTAGCTGTTCGATTGTCAGTAAGCCAATAAAACCATCTTTGGCACGATTCAGCTTTCCGCCAATAAAAATCAGTTGAGTCATTCCATCACTGGTAAAAATCTTCATGATATCAATCATATTGGTAACAACCGTGACATTCATATTTTTCTGATAAATCAGCTTAGCAATTTCCAATGTAACCGTTGAAATATCTAAAAAAATAACCATTCCTGGTTTGATCAGTTTGATTGCCTTATCAGCAATTTTCTTTTTTTCTGCAACCCGCACATTTTTTCTTTCATGAACATACAGGGTATGCAGATTTGTCCGCAGCTGCATCGCCCCGCCATGTATTCTCTTTAACTGTTTTGCCTTTTCCAATATTTTCAGATCTTTACGAATGCAGTCTTCGCTCACCTGAAAATCATGACTAAGATCTTTGACCTTGACCTGTCCTTCCATTTCCAGCTTTGCCAGAATCTGCTGATGTCTTTCCTGCTGCAGCATATGATCACCCTTTCTTTATCATTATGTCATTCCTGCAGCAAAAAAACAAGAAACGGACATAACAAAAAATACAGATCCAGTTTTTCAACTGTGATCTGTATCTGTTTCTGTTGATATGGTAATGATATCATGAAAATACTTATCCTGATCATCTGTTTTTTGAATATGTTCCTTGATTCTGCCATCTTCAAGATAATACATCTGTGATGAATAAGAAGCCATTAATGGATCATGAGTCACCATGATGATCGTAATATGATATTCAAGATTGATTTTCTGTAAATACTGCATGAACTGTCTGGCTCTGACTCCATCAAGATTCCCAGTTGGTTCATCCGCAAAGATGATCTTTGGTTCAACTGCCAGAGTTCTTGCTGCTGCCACACGCTGCAGCTGTCCTCCTGAACATTCAACCGGATATTTATCCAATATGTCACTTATTTCCAGTTCGTTGATGATTTTATCGATTTTTTCCTTATGATACTCTTTTTTTGCCAGTCTCAATGGCAAAATGATATTTTCATAAATCGTCAGCGTATCCAGTAAGTGATAGTCCTGGAAAATAAAACCTAGCGTCACTTTTCTAAATTGAGCTTTTTCATTTTCTGACATTTCAAAAATATTATGGCCTAAAATAAACAGTTTTCCTTTTGTCAAATCATCTATTGTAGAAAGTACGTTCAACAGTGTTGTTTTCCCAGAACCACTTTTTCCCATGATCGTTATAAATTCTCCTTCTTTGATATCCAGAGAAACCTGATCTACTGCAACCTTTTCCCTGATTGAAAAAGGATGATAAATTTTACTTAACTTTTCAGTTTTAATAATAGTTTTCATGATTGTCCACCTTCCCTGCTGTACGCAAATAAATATGATGTAAATAAAGGTAAAAAATAACCCAGCAGAACATAAAGAGATAAAACATTGAATACATGTAAACGATACACAGCCAACAGCATAAGCAGCGGATAAATACTGATCATCAGCCATGTTATCAGATAAAATAAAGTAATTTCCAAACGGCAGTATTTTCTGATATCTTTTCGACTATAACCCAAAATATATAAATTATGATAATGATTTTTATTCATGCTGCGTACTCTTAATTTTAGATATGTCAGATATCCGATCACCACATTAACAACAAACAGGATGATCATATATTCAATAAAAGCTCCTATCTGATCAATAAATACATAAACATAAAATTGTATGATAATATTGATAATTAATGTAAAAACAATCAGTGCACTCGTCGATTTCAGTAAAAAGATCACATTTTTCCAAACTACCAGCAATTCCGCTTTGACATATTTCTTCTTTAGTATCCATTCTATCAAATCTGGTATAATATATTTTAAAACACCTGACAGTCCTAACGCACAAAGTGATACCGTCACAAATATCATAAGATTAAACGTTTCTGTTATTAGAACATAGATTCCATAACCAAAAAGCAATAAAGATAACAGTTTTCTAATGAATACGTTCCTTTTCACTTTAAATGAGATCATAGCATCATTTTTTAACAGTTTAACTGTAGGACTTTGAATGACATACATCATCTCGATCATCATGATCATGATAAAAAGCATAAACAGAATCGCAACCGTTTCAAAAAATGGTTTCTGACAGAAACTGAAAACATAGTTTTCATTTAAAGCTGCATAAATTATTTTAAAAAGCAATGTCGTTAAAGGAATATTGAAAATCAGAAACAAAGCAAAGGCCATCATTAAGATGATCACAATCTGAATCAGAAAAAAGAATACGATTTCTTTAGTTGTATACCCAAATATTTTTAACAGTCCCAAAACCTTGGAATGAATCTTATTATAATATTGACACGAATAGATCATCATATAAACAAATGCAAAGAGAACCAGAAAAATAATGATCATCCTGTATAAATTATCAAAAAAAGCTGCTAATCCGGTATAATTCAGCGGTGTCAGCAAAGGATCGTAGTACATTGCCAAAATCATTTCTAAAGTCAGGAATGATCCTGCCATCGTTAACAGTAAATGAAGGCTCTTCTTCTTTTCTTTGATCAGATATTCTACAGCAAAGCTTAACATAGATAACACCTCCCTCTCTTTTGCTCTATCTTTACTTTCATTATAATCCATTCATCAGATTTAAAAATATTTCTGGCACAAACAACCATTTTCTGGCATCAATAACTGAAATCAATGAAAAAAAAGACATCATATCGTGATAATGTCTTTTCATTTTTAATTAGTTTCTCATCGTTTCCTATAACATTTCATGTCTTCATTTTCTTCATTCTATCTCAAGGTAACAATTTTAATGAAAGATCATGAATATAACCGAACCATCTAATTTTCTGTTTATGTCATCTGCTTTCTTACCTCGTCCATGTAAAAGATTCTTTAATTATTTTGGCACATTGTTCTAAATCCAGCTGGCATTCTGATGCTGCTTCAATCAATATTTCTGCACATTTTTCTCGTGATAGAACATCACTGTCTAAACATATATCATAGCTCTCTTTTTTCCCCCATGGATGAATTGATACTGCATCTCGATACACTTTACGTTTGTGATCTTCACGATGAATAAAAGCAACAAGTTCATCATGTGTCAAATTTTCCAGATCATATGTTTTATCAGCAATAGCACGAGGAATACGATGTTCCATCGAAGTATTATACAGCAGTACTTTCAGACAGTCTTCTTTTCCTTCCAGAAGATCAGCGGCAGCACGTTCATGAATAATACATGGTCCATTGTTGACTGCTTTTAAAATTGCTTTTGATAAAGCCTGATGAACTTTTTTAATTTCACCGCTCTCCTTAACATCTTCTAAGCTCATATCAGCAATTCTTTCATCAAAATCTCTTAAATATTTTTCTGTCAGCCAATCTTCATCAGCTAAAGCGACCAGATCTTTTCCTTCATATAATTTCATTCCCAGTTTATCTCCAGCAATAACTGAAATCCATCTTCCCATACTGCAATATTCACTATCCATAACGATATATTTTTTCATTTTCATTTTCCTCCTCTAATATTTTTCCATTTGTTTCAATAACTTTCTGATACCAGTAAAAAGAATCCTTTTTATATCTTTTCAACGATCCTCTGCCCAGATCATCGGCATCAACATAAATAAAACCATATCTTTTTTTCATTTCTCCCGTCGACGCTGCAATCAGATCGATCGGTCCCCACATCGTATATCCCATTACCGGAATTCCATCTGTCTCTATAGCTTTTTCCAACTGGATTAAATGCTCTCTTAAATAAGATATCCGATAATCATCATGGATTTCTTCACCATCCAAGATATCTATAGCCCCTAAGCCATTTTCCACCACCATCATTGGCAGCTGATAACGATCATAAAGATAATTCAATGCATATCTTAATCCCTGGGGATCAACAGTCCAGCCCCAGCTGCTTTTTGTCAGAAATGTATTTTTATACCCTGTATCCAGTCCATTCATTCCTTTTAGGATACCATTAGTCTTTTTTCCTGTTACATGTGTACAGTAATAACTGAATGAAAGGAAGTCAACTGTTCCTTCTTTTAGAATTTCTAAATCACCTTGCCTGATTGGCAACAGAATCTTCAGTCTGTCCAGTTCTTTTAACTTGTACTTTGGATAATAGCCTCGACACTGAACATCACAGTAAAACATCATCTGGTGCATAAAATTCATCGTTCCAATGACATCATCAGGATCAGCACTATTAGCATAGGCAAAATGTCCACAGTACATCATCCCAACTTTGTTTTCAGGATTGATCTGATGGGCCAGCTTAACAACTTTTGCGCTTGCTAAAAACTGATGATAAGCTGCCTGCATCCTTATCTTTTCGTCATCACTGTCAATTCCAGCAGCAACCCACGATTGTGTAGACATACAGTTGATCTCATTAAATGGCAGCCAGTAGTGAATTCTGTCATTGTATCTTTCCAGCAGTACCTTGGCATAGCGAACATAAAAATCAACGACTTTGCGGTTTTGCCATGATCCATATTTTTGCAGACCTAGTGGTGTTTCAAAATGAGAAATTGTCACCAAAGGAATAATATGATATTTTTCTAATTCATCAATAATCTGATCGTAAAATTCCAGTCCTTTTTCATTAGGTTCAGTTTCATCCCCATTAGGGAAAATACGGCTCCAGCCAATTGACATACGATAAACTTTGAATCCCATCTCAGCAAATAAAGCGATGTCTTCTTTAAAATGATGATAATAGTCAATTGCCTTATGACTTGGATAATATTCATCTTTTTCAAGTATTTGTGTGATCCGTCTTTTCTTTTGATGAGAACCTAAAGTCATCACATCAGCTGTACTTAAACCTTTACCATCTTCCAAATAGGCACCTTCAATCTGATTGGCAGCGGTAGCACCACCCCAAAGAAAATCTTTTGGAAACATCTTATCGCCTCTCTTTCTTTTTTCAATTATGATTATAAATAAAAAAAGAGAACGTACAATCTTTACAAAAGCACTTTCAATGATGTTGTAAAAACAGTAGATTTTTTTATTCTTTTCCTGCAACAGTGTTGCAGATAATAAAAAATGCGTTGTCAGCCAACGCATGTCTTTATAAATCTATTTTCAATTCATTGATTTTACTGAAAACATGATCATATTTTGATCTTATTAAGTATTCTATCATCATAATTGTATACTCGCAGCAGTTTAACAGCATTACCGACCTTTGATATCCCTTTTCTGATTTTATAATCACAATATAACTGATGATCTTTAATCTCATCAACAAAACAGTACTGTGGCATATCCAAGAAATAATCAACCAGTGCCAGATCGTGAGTTGTTACAAAGACAAGTGAATCAGAATGGAAAAGTTCATCGACAATAACTCGCGAAATCTCCACTCTTTCCTTTTCATTTGTCCCTCTCAATATCTCATCAATAAAAACGAAACAGGGCTGCTGCCACACCTGATCGAGGATTGTCTTCATTATTTTGATTTCTCTGACATAATAACTTTCACCTGACTCCAGATCATCTCTTATATGAATAGATGTACAGACAGGTAAATCTACATAATAAAACTTATCGGCAAAGCAGGTATGGAAAGCTTTCGCCATGGTCAGATTGATGCCAATCGTTTTTATAAAAGTTGATTTGCCTGAAGCATTGCACCCTGTAATCATACATGATGACGAAGTTGTTAACGAGTTTTTCACTGCATTTTTGATCAATGGGTGATAACAGTTGTGAAAATCAATCTTGATTTCTGTTCCTGTTTCAGGAATACAGGTTTCTCGATTCTGACGTAAATCAGCAACTGTAATTGCCATATCAATCAATCCAACCCACTCATACATCCTGATAAAATCTTTTTCCAGCTCTTTTTGGTGAGATGACAAAATAATATACTGTATCACCGGAATCATAAAAATAGCTTTAATCATTTCCATGATTGATAAAACATCAAACGCTGTCAGTTTAGAAACTGTTCGATAAAAAACTGTATATTTAAGCCCCTTCTGTATCATCTGATGAATATCTTCATCCTCGTCAAAAAGACCCAGGCTTTCAAACTTTTCCATAGCTTCCACCACATAACAATAGCTGATGGCTTTAGGCAAAGATGCATAGCTTTTCGAATGATAATGAGAATACAATGCAGAATCAGCGACCAGCCATAAAAAGAGACCAATAAAATAATTTGGTTGAATAAATATTCCTGACAAAATAATCAGGACAAGCATCACATACAGCAAAATCAGAATCAGATAGTCTTTTTTATGAAAACTGTCAAAATGTTCAAACAGATCTAATGCTTCGCTATAACCTTTTCCTAATTGATAAAACTCATACAGGATTTTTCTGAATCTTTTTTCATCTTTTATTTTATCAATCATTCTTTCCAGATCCCGATGATGCGTCGGTGGCATATACATTCTCGCATACATATATTCCCTGCCAATTTCACAGCGCGTCGTATTTAGTTGATGAAATACCTGCAAAAGATCCAGATCATCTTCAACAGCAGGCTGATAATGATTTTCAACCTTACGAAGATATTCTTTTGTAATATCCTCCTGATTGTGAATTTCATTGGCATAAAAATGCCTCTTCCATAATCGCCATATCATCATCTGCTTCCAAATCAGACCGCATACGGCAAGAACAGCTGCCCCCAGAACCAGAACGAGCAAAATAACAACCATATCTAAACCTCCAGTTTATTGATTAATTTCATTATACAGCATCATTCTGTTTTTTTAACCTGTTATTGATCAATCTGAGGCAATATCTTTCTTATTTCTTCACTTTTATCACAAAATCAAAAGAAAAACCATACAAATATAAAAGATATATACTCATAAAAAATTATTCAGATGTCAAAAAGGAACATCTGTTATCTTTATAACAAATGTTCCTTTAACCATTTTCACAGATATAAATTTCCACAAAATTATTAGGTTATCTATTTTTTGTATTATTCACCGATAATATTAGAAGACTTTTTTGATTAATCAAATTCAAAAGAAAGTCTTTAAAACCTTTGTATAATGGTATATTAAATATCTGTGGGACAAACCCTAGCCTTTAAATTTAAGGTGGGGTTTGTTTTTCTTGGCTTTAATTTCAGTATGGGGTTGGAAGATGCTGATTAAATGAAGTTCAATACGTTTATATGAAAAAGAAACCTCCT
>CASETM010000034.1 GCA_949290865.1 uncultured Bacillota bacterium | reverse complement strand
TATAATACAGTAAGAATTCATTCCCACTGTGATTACCTTTCACCAAAGGATTATGAAGCAAACTACGAATTAGCAAAAACTAACACATAAACAATGATGAATTCTCACGTTTAGGTTGTCCGAAATCTTGACATAGTACCAGATCTTCGATAATCTATTGGACTTTTATATCCCAACGAACTTTTGATTCTCTTTGAATTATACCATATGATATAGTCATTTAACTGTTTTATAAAATCTTCTACTGATGTATTTCTCCAGTCTCTATGATAATAGAATTCGTTTTTCAGCCTGCCAAAAAATCCTTCACATGCCGAGTTGTCTGGTGAGCATCCTTTTTTGGACATGGATCTTATCAGTGAGTTTTCTTCCATAAGTCTTATCCATTCTGGCCATCGATAGTGTGCTCCTCTATCACTGTGGATTATTGGTTTTTCATTTTCATGTAACTTTGCAATTGTGTCTTTCAGCATCGTATTGACAAGACTGGCATTTGGAGATAATCCGATGGTCCATGATTTAACATACCCATCAAAACAGTCAATCATCGGTGAAAGATAGACCTTATCATTTTTTATATGAAATTCTGTGATATCTGTCAGCAGTTTTTCATTTGGCCTGTCTGCCTTGAAATTTCTCTTGATGATATTTGGAACTGCTGGACTTATTTCACCCATATATGAACAGAATTTTTTCCTTTTGACAGCTAATACAGCTAAGCCTGTTTCTTTCATCAGCCGTCTTACAACTTTTTCAGATATGATGATTCCATCATTTTCCAATGCTTTTTTTATCCTTCTGTAGCCATAGCTCTGATATGATGACTGGAAAATTTCTTTGATTTTTGTTCTGATATCTGTGTATTTGTCCTTTGTTGATTGCTGATAATAATAGCTGCTTTTTGACATTGACAGTATTTTTAACAGTTTCTTCAACGGATAATGATTTCTTAGGGCATTGATAATGATTGCTTTTTCTCTGTTTGTCAAAGCATTAATATCAATGCCCTGATCTTTTTTTATGAGTTCTGCCGCCTGTTCCAGAATATCCTTTTCCATTTTCAGACGATAGATGTCTTTTTTCAAAGACAGTATCTCTTCTTTTAATTTATCTGTTTCATCATCATTATTATTTTGCCTGTCATTTTGAATCAGGTGATCCAGTTCATCAGATATGTATTTTTTCTTCCAGTTATACAGACTTGTTGCAGATGCTTTTGTTTTTTCTGATATCTTTGCCATACTTTCATCCCTTATTGCAGCATCAAGTGCTGCTTCTTTTTTCTCTTCTTCTGTATATTGTACTGGATTTTCTCCTTTTAATACAGATGGCTTATGATCTTTTACATCTTCAAGGATCCAGTCAGACAGGACCGAACGGCAGGGATAGCCCAAAGATTTTACTG
Organism: uncultured Bacillota bacterium; assembly: GCA_949290865.1. Classification (GTDB taxonomy): domain Bacteria; phylum Bacillota_I; class Bacilli_A; order Erysipelotrichales; family Coprobacillaceae; genus Faecalibacillus. Next base: position 453 of record CASETM010000034.1, on the reverse strand, counting down.
TAAAGGATATGCTTTTTCCATGATTCAGATAGAAATCAACAGCTTCTTTTCGTTGTGTTTCGGTATATTTAGGCTTTCTGGAATGAGAAATAATGATTTCTTCATTATTTTCCATAAAACTGTTATACCAGTTTTTAAGGGAATGTCTGTTTGGATAGCCAAGTTCTCTAATAACAGGTGCAGCTCTTAAGCCATATTTAATATAAAGCCTTATTGCCTTTTCTCTTTGTGATTCATTATACATATTCGTTCCTTTCCTTGTCCAGCTTTTTGTCCGCATCCCCATTTATACATTTTTACATTGACATTAATATATAGGTGTCTGTGTGTCTGCGCAAAGACAGTCTTTGCTATTTCAACACCTGTATCTTTCCTGTGTTATTTCTCATTTCCTACCTTGTCACCGAAGGACGGCGGAAACGCCGTTTCTTACGGCAAAATCCCATATTTTAT
>CASETM010000033.1 GCA_949290865.1 uncultured Bacillota bacterium | reverse complement strand
TAATACAGTAAGAATTCATTCCCACTGTGATTACCTGTCACCAAAGGAGTATGAAACAAATTACGAATTAGCAAAAGCTAACACATAAGCAATGATGGATTCTCACGTTTAGGTTGTCCGAAATCTTGACATAGTACCAAATTGTGTTTCTTAATTCCTTCTGGTGTTTCAGGCCATTTGCCTTGTCTGTATAATTTAATACAATTCATTTTATATTCTTGTGAATAGCGCATAAAAATAACCCTCCTTACTGAATTGTCCAGTAAAGAGGGTACATATCAATCTTAAACAGTTTTTTTATTCTAGTCAATCAGTTCATAATGCTGCAACGCCTTGACAATACCATCATCATCAACACTGTCAGTCACATAATCAGCAATTTCTTTTAAACGTTCATCGCCATTGCCCATTACCACTGCTGTATTGACATGTTCCAGCATAGCTCTGTCATTTCCGCCATCACCAAAAGCCATTGTTTCAGATAAATCGATTCCATAGTATTCTAGAAATTTATCAATACCCAATTGTTTCGTTCCTCCTATTGGAGAAACATCACAGAATGTTGGATACCATCTTGAAGCAATACAGTGAGGCATTACTTTCAGCAGGTCTTTTTCTTTTGTTTCATCGACAAAACACATGATCTGATAGATCTTGTGATCAACGACCTGTTTATAATTTCCCGCAGGATGATCATCATTGTGGGTAATTGCATGGAGATCATCGACACGCTGATCTCGATAATTAAAATACTTCGTATTTTCTTCTGTAAACCCACAAGGAAACGGATCTTTTTCCAGATAATCAAGCAATGCCTGGAGATCTTCTCTGACAATCGTATTTTCATAAATCTTATGCTGTTTATCAACATAGCAGTATTGCCCGTTTAATGTGATATATCCATCAAAAGGAAAATCTTTCAGTACTGCCAGTCCATCTTTTCCTCTGCCCGTTGCAATAAACACTTTAATTCCTTTTTCTTTTAGCTTTTCTAAAGCAGCAAATGTTGATAAAGGGATTTCATGAGTTTTATAGCTGACAAGCGTTCCATCAATATCAAAAAAAATCGCTTTAATCATAATCTTCTCCTATTCTATCTGTTCCATTTCATCTAATCTTGATAAATATCTTTTAATTCTTTTTAATTCTTTTTCATCTGTGACCTTTTTCCCTGAATAATAGTATTCAACCGAAAAAGAATTCATCTCAGAATCAATGTTTTTTATCAGCTGATTGATCGTTCCTGTATTACCATCCAGAAAATGGACCTGAGGCATAATTTTCTGAAAACTGTCTTTAAAATAATTAAAATGCGTGCATCCTAATACCAGCGACCCATATTGAGACAGATCAAAATAGCTCAAAGCCTCCTGCAGATAAGACAGGACCGCTTCTCCTTCAAATTCCTGTTTTTCAGCAAATCGTACCAGTTCTGGCAAAGCTACCAGATCAACAAGATGCTCCTTATCAACCCTTTCAACAAGCTTGATCATCTTTTCTCCTTTTACCGTAATTGGTGTTGCACATACAAGAACTTTACGGTCACCATAAAGATCTATGGCTTTCTTAACAGCTGGTTCCATCCCAATAATGGGCAAAGAATACTTCTGTCGCATCAGTTTAACAGCAGCACTTGTCGCTGTATTGCAGGCAATAACGATAGCTTTTGCATCATGAGCAATCATAAAGCGAATGATTTCATCAACAAAGCCAACGATTTCTTCTTTGCTTTTTTCACCATAAGGAACATGATTTTCATCAGCATAGTATATAAAATGTTCATGGGGCAGAAGTTTCCTTGCGGTATGCAGTACGGACAAACCACCCATTCCTGAATCAAAAATTCCTATTTTCATATTCAAACCTTCCCATAATCTGTATAAATAATTATAAAAAAAGATATTGCCCAATGCAATATCTTTTCTGCTATTTTTCTTCAAGAGTCACCTTAAAACTCGTTTCTTTACCCGATCTGTTAACAGTAACACTGATTGTTTCACCAGGCTGATGTTTATACAGTTCGGTTAAGAATGATTTATATGTTGTAATATCCGCATCTTCTACATTAACGATGACATCTCCTGCTTCGATTCCTGCTTTTTGAGCAGGTCCATTATCTGTCAGACTGACAACATAGATTCCTGTATCAACAGAAACATTCACACCATATCTTTGCAGCTGATATGATGAATAGTCAGCCAAAGATAATCCAGAAATTCCAATGACAGGATATGATACTTTTCCGTTGAGACGAATCTGTTTGGCAACAGTAACAACATCATTGATTGGAATCGCAAATCCCATACCTTCTACTGTTTCATCCGCAAACTTCATATTGGTAATACCAACCAGTTCGCCTTTCATATTTACAAGAGCTCCTCCACTGTTTCCAGGATTGATTGCTGCATCAGTCTGGATCACATTCATATCCCAGTCATCCACACTATCATCGTTAAGATCCACTGCAACAGTTCTGTCTGTTCCAGATACGATACCCTGTGTCACTGTTCCTGAATATTCGATACCTAATGGTGACCCGATTGCTAAAACCGTTTCACCCTTATCCAGCAGACTGGAATCGCCAATATCGATAACAGTAACATCAAAATCAGGCTGACATCTTAAAATAGCCACATCACTGTATTCATCACTGCCTACAACTTCGGCATCGACATATTCATTATTTGAAAATACGACCTGGACTTTATCGGCCCCGTCAATAACATGATGATTGGTAATGATATAAGTATACTTCCCCGTCTGCTCATAAACAACGCCACTGCCGCTGCCACTGGCTTCTTCCTGTTCATTCTCTGTCTGTCTGCCAAAAATACTTGAACCAGTACTATTAGAATAGACAACCACACCAACAATACTGTCACTGACAGCATCAACAACTGATGTCGTATCAGTTTTAACGTCATAATCGACCTCTTCAACCTTGGCATTTCTATCAGAAACAGTTGAAGTTCCAGAATCATCATTTATAGAAGTATAGAATATATATCCATTCATCGCAAAAGATAATACGACTGCGATAATAACCACAATTTTTAAAACTGGCTTGATTATAGGTTTTATTTTTTCTTTCATAAATATCTCTCCTTTTACGGTATTCATCATAAGCAGTAAATATGTCTAAATTATATCCACATTTTGGGAAATAATGGTATTAACGGAATTTTCAGAATTAATAAACCATAATATTATTATAGACAATCATCGCTCATCTATCCATTCCCACGATAATAAAAAGATGCATATGCATCTTTTTATTATCGTTTATTCTTCTGATTCGTATCTTTCAATGATTCTTTGAACGACTGGATGTCTGACAACGTCCATCGCATTCAAACGTATGAAAGCAATTCCTTTGACACCATCTAAGATATCTAACGCTCTCACCAGCCCGGATTCAACTCCATGAGGCAAATCGATTTGAGTAATATCTCCAGTGATGATCATTTTAGAATGAAAACCCAGTCTTGTTAAAAACATTTTCATCTGATTATCCGTTGTATTCTGTGCTTCATCGAGGATGACATAGGCATCTTCCAGAGTACGTCCTCTCATATAGGCTAAAGGTGCAATTTCAATAATTCCTTTTTCAATCAGTTTTTCTGTCTGTTCCACTCCCAGCATATCATGCAAAGCGTCATAAAGTGGACGTAGATATGGGTCAACCTTTTCTTTTAGATCACCTGGCAGAAATCCCAGATTTTCTCCAGCTTCAACAGCTGGTCTTGTCAAAATAATCTTTTTGACCTGATTATTCTTTAAGGCATCTACTGCAAAAACTACTGCCAGATATGTTTTCCCTGTTCCTGCTGGTCCAACTCCAAAAACAACATCATTATTCTTTAACGCATAATAATAGCTTTTTTGACCGATCGTTTTTGGATAGATCAATTTACCATTATAAGTTCTGGCAATTCTGATATGATACAAATCAGACAGCTTGTCTAATTCGTTTTTATCAGCCAGTTTTAATGCATAAACGACATCTCTTCGTGTTATCGAAACCCCTGAAATGATCAGTTTCAGCAATGAAAAAATGACATTCTTTGTTTTCTCAATGATATCCTGATCATGAGCAACGATCAGCAGTTCATCTCCACGCAATGTAATTTCAACCTGATAAGTATCTTCAATGACTTCCAGATGTTCATCTTTAACACCTGATAAATTGACTAACTGTTCAATATTATACGCATCTAATTTAATAATTTCTTTCATTATTTCTCCTTAACCGCAATATTCTCAATAAAAACATATTGCACCTCTAATACTAGTTTATTATTTATTATATCATAAGAGATTACTTTTTCTTTATCAATTTTCACATTTGGCGGTAAATTTGCACGAATCTGAAATAACAGATAAGCAAAATCAGTTTCTTTTGTATATTTCCCTTTTTCCAGCGATGCCTGATAGCGCTCATATGTGTATGCATAAATTTTCCCTTCAGTCGCAATGATCTTTGTTTTCTTATCTGTACTTTCCAAAAGATGACTGATCAGTATTTCTCCTTTTTTGACAAACTGATTAACACTAACCAGAACATTTCCTTTTTTAACATCAATATAACTGATAATACCATCTTTTTTGGCAACATAATCACGATAATCAGGAACATTTTGCTGATTGCTTACAGCATTGGTATACTCCAGATGAATAATCCCACCATTTTGATAAACATTAAGGTAGTCAATCTCATCTGCAAAATGATCTTTAATTTGATCATATAGCTGATTAATTTCTTCATAGTTTAACGCTTTATGCAGAAAAGGAATCTGTTTTTGTAGATAGCTTTCCAGCTGCATATTCAGTTCAGGATCAGTACCACTGATTTGCTGATCATAGACAAATTGAGGAAAAATCAACAGACTTATAAGAAAAGCTACTGTAAAAAACAGATGTGGCAAATGAAAGACAATAAGCAGATAATGAAGAATTCCAACACTTCCTGTGATCTTTAATCCTGTTTTTCTAACAATAAAACGCTGATAAATTGGAGTATAAAAACTAAAAGTATACTGGTCAATCTGTTTAAGATTGAAAATATGAAGGTGATAGGATCTAACCTTCCGAAGAAACAGAATAATATCATCTGTTTCTACAACAATATAATCATAACCCAAAGTCATAACATGCTGATCTGTGAGAATTGACCATACAGTAAGATTTCGTCTTCTCCAAAATATCGCATTTCTATATTTTTACCTCTCACCGAAACAATCTTCTTTTCTTCCATCATACATTCAAACAGATCATCTCGCAGCGTCATAACATTCTGATATTTCTTAATCAGGATCTTGCCATTATATATATACAGCATCAAATCACCATTCTAGTATATGAAAAAATTTCTATTTCATGAACACCTTATATCTATAAAACATTCTTTCTTCTCCATCAAAGCAGACAGCAGCTTTTAGCTGCTGTGTTAAAGCTCTTTTCCATTTGTTTCAATCACATGCTTGAACCAGTAAAAAGAATCTTTTTTGATGCGCCTCATATCTCTTCTTTCATCATTTGTTCGATTGACATAAATCATGCCATATCTTTTATTCATATTGGCACGACTGCTTAAAATATCCATTGGACCCCAAACAAGATATCCACGACAGTCTACACCCTCTTCCACCGCTTTTTTGACTTCAGCAATATGCTTACGCAAATAATCAATACGGTAATCATCATGAACCGTTCCATCATCATTAAGAACATCATCACAGCCAAAGCCATTTTCAACAATATAAATTGGCATTTCATAACGATCATATAACTGTCTTAAAGTGATTCTTAATCCCAATGGATCAATTGTCCAGCCAAATTCAGACATTTCTAAATAAGGATTCTTTTTTATGACAACATCATCAACATTTGTCAAACTGTCCTGCCCATAATGAGAAATCGTCGACATATAGTAACTTATCGCCAGATAATCCGTTTTTCCCTTTTTTAGAATTTCCAGATCACCATCTTCCATATCTGGAAAAGTTCCTTCATTGATCATATTAGCATAATAATAGGTATTATAATGTCCTCTAGCAAAGACATCTAGAAAAACAAATGCTTCACTTTGCGCTTTCATACTTTCTAAAGTATCCAGTGGATGACACGTTTCCGGATAACTTTGAACAATGGTTGCCATTCCCATAACTTTTCCACCTGATTGATGAATATATTCATTAACCAGACTGTGCGCAATCAGTGTATGATGCATAATCTGATTGTCAAACTTTCTTGGATCCATATTTTCTGGACAGAGTGCGCCAAAAAACATTTTTGGTCCTTTCTGTAAAATACCATTCTGTTCATTGAAAATAATCCAGTATTTAACTTGATCTTTATATCTGGCAACAATTTTCTGACAAAGCCTGACAAAAATATCAACAACTTTTCTGCTGGCAAAACCATTGTATTTTTCATGCAAATAAACCGGCATTTCAAAATGATAAAGTGTTGGTATCGGCTCTATATGCCGTTTTAAAAGAGCATCAATATAGCGATCATAAAAAAGAAAACCAGCTTCATTAAACGTATTTTCTGTATCCATGAGCCTTGACCAGTCAAAAGAAAAACGATATGCATTGAATCCCATTTCCTTAAACAGATCAAAATCCTCTTCATATCTATGAAAACTGTCAACTCCATCTTTAAAATCAGAAAACCGTCCTGTAATGGCAAGATCACAGACTGCCTTCACCTTTCCTCCTTCATTCCAGGCACCTTCACTTTGATGAGCTGTTACCGCTCCGCCCCAGAGAAAATCACTTCTTAACATTTCTTTTTCCTCCCATCATTTTTCTGGTTATAAATACAGCATGTATCATTTCATCGTCACTGTTCCCGACAATAGTTTATCTGGGAAATCAGTACTTGATATTCTATATTTATTATACAGTATTATTGATAATAATTCATTTCTGCTGGTATATCATTTCTCAAAAAAATCTCACTGCCATCATAAACAGAAACATTTCCATTTATGATGATCGTGAGATTACTCATCATTTCCTATTCATTTAATAATTTATCTCTATATACAATAAGATCAGCATTGATATCTTTCAAAGTATTATATACCCAGTCAATCTGCTCATCTGGAATATGATGCTTGCACATCTTATCTATATCCTGATGAAACTGCTGATGAACTTCTAGAGCCTGTTTTCCTAATTCCGTCAGTCTCAAATAATAAATTCTCTGATCCTGATCAGACTGCTCTTTGACCAGAAAGCCTTTATCAATGATTTTTTTTACAGAAGTTGTCAAAGTTCCTAATGTAATATTCAGACGATTTGCAACTGCAGACATCGATGGACTCGATTCCTTGTTAACTGCATCCAGAACATGCGTTTCAGACATGGTCAGATTCTGAAAAGGACCCTTTCTTAAATATATATCCTGCAAATCCATAACCGTATTAAAAACATCAACCACTATTTCGATTGTATCTATTTTTTTTGACATATTTCTTTTCCTGTTTTATAACAAATGATATTCATGCTGCCAGGAGCTGTTTACAAAATGAGCTGCCGCAGCTTTTGCCTTATCTAGATCCATATAAGTATAATTTCCACATTCTTCTTTCTTGGCTCCTGGTATTTCTCCCTGCCAGCAGGAAATCTCTGTAAAAACTTCCTTAACCAGTTCCGTAACTACAGTAATTGGTATATCTCTGACAAGCAGATAAAACCCTGTCATACATCCCATCGGTCCAAAATAAATGATTTTTTCTTTATAGGCACCATTTCTTAAAAGGGTCGCTCCAATATGTTCGATGACATGAGCTGCCTTTGGATCCAAAGCCGGTTCTTCATTAGGCTGTGTCATTCTTAAATCATAAGTCATGATATCACCATCAGTTCTTGACAGATAAATCCCCTTCGTCAATCTCGTATGATCAACACGAAAACTTGTTATTCTTTCCATTTTATATTTCCTTGTATTTCTTGATAAACTGGTAACCAATACCGCCTATTCCCATGTGAGCACCTACAACCGCTGGCAGTTCTCTGACCAAAATATCACATTCACCAATCATATCGATGATTTTCTGCTTCATTTCTAAAGCAAGATCTTCAGCCAAAACATGTTCGATAGCAAAAACATAATCAGTGGCATTGACTTTACATTCTTCAATCATATGCTGAATAATTTTTAAATTTGCCTTTTTGACCGTACGAACCTTATCCAAAGTATCAATCTTTCCTCCCAGATCATAATTCAGTTTCATGACCGGAACAATTTTTAACAGTCCAGCCAGCAAAGCAACCGCTGGTGTGATACGACCACCCTTCTTTAAATGATCCAGATTTGGAACCATGATAATTGTTCCCGAATGTTCAATCATATCTTCAAGTATCGTTTTGATTTCAGCTGCTGTTTTTCCTTTAGATATTAAATCTGCAGCTGTTTCAATCAGTTCCTTATGATTTCTCGCAGTTCCTTTTGTATCAATCAACGTAACATCTATCCCTACCATGTCACAGGCCAGTTTCATGCCATTTAAGGTTGATGATAATCCTGTGGCAATTGGTAAAGCAATGATATGTTCATAACCAGCATCTTTGATTCTCTGTACTGTTTCCTGCAAAACACCGGTTGAAGGCTGTGAAGTCATCACCATGATATCTTCTTTCTTCATTGTTTCAAAAACAGTAAGGCTGTCAATTTCCAGCTGATCCAGATAACTTTTCCCTTTCATCGTAATGATCAAAGGAACAATAAATATCCCTTTATCTTCTAATTCTCCTATCGGTAATTGACAGCCACTGTCTGCCAATATCGCTATTTTAGTCATATTTGTCACCTCTTCCTATATAATATAACAAATTCTCACTGATAATGAAAGAAATATGTTATCATTATAATATGAAGGAGTTAAACATGAAATCAGTAAAAAATATCAGTGAACATAAGATCATTATCAAAAAATCAGAATTTATCTGTACTCTGATTCCTATGAATGATGAAAACAAAATAGATGAAACATTACAGTATTATAAAGAAAAATATAAAGATGCTACACACAACTGTATTGCCTATATCGTTGGTCAGAAAGAGAAAGCCAATGATGATGGTGAACCATCAGGAACAGCTGGATTGCCAATGCTTCATGTTCTTAAAAAACAAGAACTGACCAATATCATCGCTATTGTCACCCGCTATTTTGGGGGAATCAAACTGGGTGCCGGTGGTCTGACTCGTGCCTACACTCAATCTGTCAGTGAAGCCATCAAAAATGCTCAGATCGTTGAAAAGCATCTCGTTGATTTCTATGAAATCATCATCGACTACAGCTTTACCAGAAAATTCGAACATCTGCTCAAAGTCAACGATATCATCTGTACCGATAAAGAATACAGCGATAGAGTCAAATATGGTCTCTATGTTGAAGATGAACATTTTTTCGATCTGATTCAAGAGCTGACTGGTAATCAGTATGAAAAACATCTGATCAAACAAGATTATATTGAAAAAAGGTATTAGACCCTGTACTGGTTAGACAGTATAAGATCTAATGACCTTTTTTTATGATTTCCAGCAGTTCATTAAGATGGTCAAGCCATTGTCCATCTTTTTTTATAATAATAGAAATACGATTGCGGAAAGCCTTAAAGCGCGGTTTCGTAAACAATTGATTCGCTTTAATGAACAGCTGATCACCAGCAATCTTTTCTGCTGCTTTTTCACTGAAACGAATTTCCAGTTCATTTTTTATTTCTATAATTTCTTCTACAATATCCTCATGCGACAGAATATCCAGTTTTCGTTTTGCCAGCAGCGTTTCAATGGCTTTTGGTAAACGGCCATAATAATCACTGAATTCATTTTTAAGACTGTTAAGATCTGAAATCGTTTTGGCCTGATCAAGTCGTTGATATAATCCCAGCTTTTCATAATCACTGTCCACATAATCTTCTGGGATATAGCCATCCACACTGATATTAAGATTTTTGATGTCTTCTTCCGCTTTCTTTTCTATTCCCATTCTGTCATCAAGAGCATCCTGAAGAATCTTCATATACATTTCAAAACCGATTTCATCGATAAATCCAGCCTGCTTACCTCCAAGAATATCACCAGATCCTCTAATCGACAAATCACGCATGGCAATCTTATAGCCACTACCCAGTTCAGTAAATTCCTTGATGGCTTTAAGACGTTTCATGGCATCTTCATTGATCTGTTTATTCTTGCGATACAGCAGATAAGCATACGCTCCTCTATCACTTCTGCCAACACGTCCTCTAATCTGATAAAGTTGAGCCAGTCCAAAACGGTCTGCATCTTCCACAATGATCGTATTGGCATTGGGAATATCAATCCCCGTTTCAATGATCGTCGTACAGACCAGAACATTGAATTCTTTATTCATAAAACTCAGCATGACATCTTCCAGTTCATCTTTATTCATTTTGCCATGACCAATAGCAACTTTCGCATTCGGTATCGTCGATGCAATATTATAAGCAACATTTTCAATTTCCTGTGTCCGGTTATACAGATAAAATACTTGCCCGTTTCTAGCCAGTTCTCTTTCAATGACCTGTTTGATCAGCACATTGTTTTTTTCAATCACATAAGTCTGCACAGCCAGCCTGTTTTTCGGAGGGGTTTCAATCTGCGACAAGCCACGGATACCCATCAGCGACATCTGCAACGTACGTGGAATAGGCGTCGCTGATAAAACCAGGACATCGATCGTTTCACGATATTCTTTGATTTTTTCTTTCTGCTTGACACCAAAACGCTGTTCTTCATCAATGATCAGCAAGCCGATATCCTTAAATTCAACATCTTTAGATAAAATTCTATGCGTCCCAATCAGCAGATCGATTTTCCCATCTTTAAGATCATTTAATATCTGTTTTTTCTGTTTAGCAGTTGTAAATCGATTTAAAAGCGCAATTTCCACAGGAAAATCACTAAAACGCGCTAAAGCGGTTTTATAATGCTGCATCGACAGAATGGTCGTAGGACAGAGAAAAGCAACCTGCTTATGATCGATAATTGCCTTAAAGGCAGCCCTTAAAGCTACTTCTGTCTTGCCAAAACCGACATCCCCGCATAACAGTCGATCCATTGGCTGCGTTTTTTCCATATCAGCTTTAATTTCATCCAGACTTCTTTGCTGGTCAACTGTCAGCTCATAGCCGAATTTTTTTTCAAACTCAATCTGTAGATCGTTATCTGGTGAATAGGCAAATCCCGGCTGGGACATACGTTTGGCATACAGTGAAATCAGCTGATCAGCGATATCATCGATTTTCCCTCTGGCTTTCAGTTTAGCTTTTTCCCATTTTGAACTGCCTAAAGAATGAACCGTCGGTACTTTTCCGTTAGCACTGGCATATTTTCTAATCATCTTAAACTGTTCAACTGGAATATAAAGTGTATCATCACCAGCATAGGCAACATACAGATAATCCTTATGATAACCTTTGACCTCAAGGGTCTTGATTCCCAGATACTGCCCAATTCCATAATTATCATGAACGACATAATCACCGACTGTCAGTTCCTGATAATCTTTAATGACACGGGCATTTTTGTATTTAAAATAGCGTGGTTTTCTCACTGTCACCTGACCAAACAGTTCTTTGGCAGTCAGGATCACAACTTTTTCATCAAGCAGTTCAATACCACAACTAATAGATCCAACATACATGTTGATGCCATCATACATTTCATCCTCTATGCCTGTTAAAGTATACTTAAGATTATGGCGATCAAACATTTCTACCAGCAGATTCAGCTGATGAGTATTTTCTAGACATATCAGGATACGATAATAAGTCAGAAAATCCCGTATCTGCTGAACAGTTTCCTGCTCATTTCCCTGATGAAAACTGACTTGCTGAGTGTTGAAGTAAATATCATCTTTTTTATCCGCAAGACTTTTAAAATGAACAGGATGCTGATTCAATGAATAAAAATCCTGATACAGATTCAACCCCTTAAGAAATCGACCAATCTGTGACAGTTCATGATAATAATAAAAATTTTCTGCCGCATACGCTTTGATCTGCGTTGCTATCTCATCAGGACGACTGACGATAATCATTGGATCATCCAGATAATCATAAACACAGGTGACATGATCAAAAAGATTAAAATAGGCATACAGCGAAGAAGGATTGCGATGACTTCTGATATTTTCCAGATCAATGGCAATTTTTTCTTCAAACTCTTCCTGAAAGATTTCATCAATTTCATCATACTGTTTGTCTCTTAAATCTTTGATGGCAGTCATGACATGATTCACTTCACTGTCATCATAAAGTATATCCGTAGCCGGAATAATAACGATATCCTGAACTTTTTCGATCGTTCTTTGCGTTTTCTCATCATAAAACTTAATATAATCGATTTCATCATCAAAAAAATCAATTCTGACAGGATGATCATACTGCATCGTAAAAACATCTATCACCCCACCACGTTTAGAAAAGTAGAACGGCTGATCAACACGTGAGGTATGCTGGTAACCTGCTTTTATAAGAAATCTCTGCAGATCATAAATATCTATTTTCTGACCAACCGTCAGCTTTAAACAGTGGTCAGAAAATATTTTCTTTTCTGGCAAATATCTCATCACCGCATGTACATGAGTTACCAGCAGATGGTGCTGGTTAGAACAGAGCGCATACAAGGTTCCTATTCTTTGACCCAGCAGTTCTGGAGAAGCCGCCAGACTTTCAATACGATAAGACTCATCAACCGGAAAATACAGTGCCTGCGGCACCATGACAGACAGCTGCTGAAACAGCTGACTGGCTTCGTACTGATTATGTTTGACAATAACAATATCTTTTTTCAACGTCAAAAAGGCGCTTGCGACAAGTAGCGCCTCATCCTCGATATGATTGATAACAACATCATTCTGAACTGTTGACAGATTCTTCAATACCTGATTATTTTTTAAAATATTGAGTAGTTTTTTCATATTCAACCTCTAATTATATTTATTCATTGCATGAGAAAAACCATTATTTAAAATATCAATTACTGCTTCACTGGCATCTTCGATTCCTTTTTCAATATCTACAGATTCTTCATTTGTAAAACGTGACAGAACATAATCAACGACCTTCATATAAGGATGCCTGCCAATACCAACACGAATACGTTCAAAATTCTGATTACCAAGATGCAAAATAATATTTTTCATTCCATTATGACCTCCTGCACTGCCGTTTTGACGTAAGCGCAGTTTCCCTGTCGGCATATCCATATCATCATAGATTACCAGCAGATCCTGCTGATCGATCTTAAAGAAATCCATCGCTGCTCGCACTGATTCTCCAGAAAGATTCATAAAGGTCTGCGGTTTTAACAAAATGATATCTTCTCCATGATACTTCAGTTTCGCATATAATCCCTTGAACTTATTCTGTTCAATAGTTACACCCAGTTTATCTGCCAGTCTGTCTAATACCATAAATCCAGTATTATGTCTCGTTTTTTCATATTCTTTTCCTGGATTTCCCAAACCAACAATTAATTTCATATATTACCTCTTTAATCCAAATATTTTCATTGATATTGGTGACAAATGCGTCAAAGAATCATTATCATTATAAATTACTTCATAACCATCCATATCATAAATATCTAAACAGTCATATGAAGGATTGATATATGCAACAATTTCTTTATATTCTCCTTCATCCTGTCTGACACTGTATCTGATAACCTGATAATTAAAATGAACAGATGAAACATAACGATTAACTTCTTCGATCGACTCATATTTAAAACCAACATTATTTTTTCTTAATCTGATGATCTTTTTGATGACTTCAATATCATCCATATTCTCATCAACAAGCGACCAGTTGATTGCATTGATATTATCTAATGTATTATAGGTATTGCTTAAACCACATTTAGTTCGATAAAATTCTTGTCCACAGTGGATAAATGGAATTCCCTGTGACAGCAACAGTGCAATCGTCAGCATAAGCTGTCTTTTTTTACGGGTTTCAACCTGTTCTTCGACATTACTGATTGCAAATTTATCAAAGGTCGTCGCATTATCATGACATTCAACATAGTTTATGCTTTGATCAACGTATGAATAACGATTGGTATTTTTCATGCATTCAGCACTGATTTCACAGTTATACATGTTTCCTGAAAAATACCCCTTATCTTTTAACGCTCCATCACCGCTGCCACCTTTAAGCGTTTCGCGGAAACGGTCATTAAAGAAGCCAATATTCAGCATGCGGTCATGATTATCCTGCATTCCTTTTTCATTGTTATGCAAAGCTGTTGCCATATTCCATCCTTCACCATACATGATAAAATTAGGATCAATATCACTAAGCTGATCATAAACCTGATTCAATGTATCAATATCAATGATTCCCATCAAATCAAATCTGTAACCATCAACACCATACATTTTCTGCCAGCGCAGACACATATCTATGATATATTTTCTCACCATATGATGACGGCTTTCCAGATCATTACCACACCACGATCCATTTGACAGATTGCCATATTCATCTTTTCTAAAATAATATCCTGGAACAATTCGTTCAAAACCACTAGCATTAATATCATACATATGATTATAGACAACATCCATAACGACTCTTATACCGTTTTTATGCAGCTGACTGATCATATGACGACATTCTTTTACGCGACTATAGCCATCTTTGGGGTTAGTCGCATAGCTTCCTTCAGGCAAACTGTGCTGAATAGGATCATACCCCCAGTTGTACAATACTTTTGGATACAGTTCATCAACTGTCGCAAAATCATAAATAGGCATCAGTTGAACATGAGTAATTCCCAGATCAATCAAATAATCCAGCCCAGCCTTGTTGCCATGAGGGGTTTTCAGTCCACTTTCAACAACTGACAAAAATTTTCCTGGATATGTTGCCTTGATCGTTGATGACATCGTAAAATCTCTTACTGACATTTCATATATGATCGCGTCTGTCTTTCTTTCCATTTTAGGCAGATACTGTCTGTTAAGATCTTCATTGATCTTTTTTTCATCAATGATGATATTATATCTGCTGTTAGGCCCCCCTGTATAGGCATAAGGATCCAGCGCTTCCAGATAAGTATCATGATGCCTGACCAGATAAGTATAACGATCATTTTCATGATCTCCAGGTATTTCAATCTGATAGACACCACGATCTTTTCTTTTCATTTTATATGATACATCATTGATCTTTACCATGACATCTAGTGCTGTTGGTGCCCAGACACGAAATGTCGTCCCGGTTTTTTTATACTCAGTACCTAAAGGTCCATCATAACTGAATAATTCATCAAAATTATCGATTTTAACCAGTTTATGATACTGCAGGACTTCATTTAATCCATAGTTATCAACAATCTGATAACTATGGTTGATATCAATATATATATTTTCAAAATAATACTTAATACGTTTTTCCGATTCCGCTGTCTTCTTCGCACTAATCTGTTTTAACGTATTTTCAGTTAAATCTCGTAAATAAAATTTTGGCGATATCCCATTATAATAGTTTTTTGATAAAGAAACTTCAATTTTATCAATATCCGTCAGATGTGCAATCATCCTAAACATGGTATTTTCCATATAATCACTCCCAGTCGTATTATACTTGAACTATATCGCTTATTCAAATCTATCTTCAACAAAAATGTTTTTTTTATTTGAAATTCAAACCAAATATTTATTAAATCCACAAAAAATGCTATACTGATTCTCGAGGTGTTTATCATGAAAGTTGGCTTATTATTGGAAGGTGGAGCCATGCGCGGTCTATACAGTGCTGGCATTATTGATACTTTTTTAGACAATCAGATTCATATCGATACAATTATTGGTGTATCAGCCGGTGCACTGTTTGGCATGAACCTTAAATCCCGACAGAATGGCCGTGTTTTAAGATATAATACCAGATTCGCCGGAAACAGAAAATATATGGGACTTTATTCTTTGCTGACAACCGGTAATATCGTTAATAAAGATTTTTGTTTTCGTCAGATCGTCTATGATCTTGATCCTGTTGATTTTCAAACATATCGTGAAACTCCCGATCAGTTTTATGCAGTTGTCACCAATCTTGATACCGGTCAGGCTGAATACCATCTGTTAGACGACCTGGAAAAAACAGACAACATGGAATATTTAAGAGCTTCAAGCTCGATGCCTTTTCTATCCCGTCCAGTCATCATTAATAACCAGAAATATCTTGATGGCGGCTGCAGTGACAGCATCCCCATCGATAAAATGCTGGAAATGGATGTTGATAAAATCATTGTGATTTTAACCCGACCACTTGACTATCGTAAAAAACCTTCTCCAGCTTTGCCAACGCGCTTGTTTTATCGTAAATATCCTTATTTCAGTAAAACATTAAATCACAGATATTCCCATTATAACCAGTCTCTCGATAAAATTTCACAGTTAGAGAAAGATCATCAGATTTTTGTTTTCAGACCTTCTCGTTATATTCCAATAAAAAGGCTGGAAAAAAATGTAGATGTCATCAAAAGCATGTATGATCTTGGTCGCTGTGATGCTAAAAATCAGCTCGAAGCGCTAAACACATATCTGCAAGATCATTCATAATAATATATTATGCGTCAAAATCTATAATATCCTGACAGATAACTTAAAAATCCATCGCCAGTGCGATGGATTTTATTTTATAAAATGTTCTTTTTCAGATGCCATACATCCTGTACATACTGTTCAATTGTTCTGTCAGAAGAGAAGAATCCACTTTTGGCAATATTAACCAGACAGGTTCTTGCCCATTGCGCCTGATCCTGATACAGTTCAACAACATGTCTCTGTGCATTTGCATAAGAATCAAAGTCTGCCAGTAAGAAGTATTCATCATTTTTATTCATCAGTTCATCATGAATGATCTTAAATTCATTGCTGTTTGATGAGAATGTTCCATTTGTCAGACTGTCAACAGCACGACGGATTCTTAAATCATTATTGTAGTAATCCCATGCCTTGTATGAATGATTCATCTGCATGTTCTTGACTTCTTCGTCTCTTAAACCAAAGATTTCACAGTTATCCAGACCTACCAGTTCAGAAATCTCAACGTTGGCACCATCCAATGTTCCTAAAGTGATAGCTCCATTCATCATGAATTTCATATTACCCGTACCAGATGCTTCTTTTCCAGCAGTTGAGATCTGTTCAGAAATATCAGCTGCAGGCATGATCTTTTCAGCTAAAGTGACACCATAGTTTTCTAAGAAAACAACTTTTAAATATTTATTCGTTTCAGGGTCATTATTAACAACATCAGCAACACTGTTAATTAATTTAATAACTTTTTTGGCGAAATAATATGCGCTGGCTGCTTTTGCTCCAAAGATAAATGTATGAGGATAGATTCTGTAATTTGGATCAGCCTTCATATCTAAATACAGCGTAATAACATGTAAAATATTTAATAATTGACGTTTATATGCATGAAGTCTTTTTACCTGAACGTCAAAGATACTGTTAACATCAACTTCGATACCATTGTGTTCTTTGATATAATCAGCCAAAATCTGTTTTCTTTCTGTTTTCACAGCTAAAAATCTATTCTGTAAAATTGGGTCATCAACATGATCCATCAGTTTTTCCAGCTGTGATGGTTCTTTGATCCAGCCATTACCAATCGTATCATTGATCATAGCTGTCAACTGTGGATTACAGTATGCTAGCCAACGACGATGAGTGACTCCATTTGTTTTATTGTTAAATTTATTTGGATATAAAGTATTAAAATCTTTTAATTCTCTATCCTTTAAGATATCTGTATGCAATCTGGCAACACCATTGACTGAGAAACTTCCAGCAATAGCCAGTCTTGCCATATAAACAGTTCCATCTCTTAAAATCATTGTACGATCAACCAGCTGCTGATCATGATTGCTGACAACTTTAGCATAACCGATAAAACGACGATGAATTTCTTCAATAATCTGATAAACACGAGGCAATAATGTCTGCATTGTCTGAATTGGCCATGTTTCCAAAGCTTCTGCTAAAATTGTATGATTTGTATAAGCAAATGTCTGAGTACAGATATCCCATGCTGTTTCCCACTGATAATTATATTCATCGATCATGATACGCATAAATTCTGGAATACATAAAACTGGATGTGTATCATTTAACTGAATAACATTTTTTTCATGGAAATTATCCAATGTTGGATATTTTCTTAAATGGGCTTTAATAATTGCCTGAATTCCTGCAGAACAGAAGAAATATTCCTGTTTTAAACGCAGCATCTTACCTGCTGGTGTAGAATCATCAGGATAAAGGTTCTGACAGATATTTCTAACATCCTGAATATATCTCTGGAAATCCTGATTACTTGGGAAATCTTCACTTGGTTCAGCTGACCATAAACGTAATGTATTGGTATTGATTGTATCATTTCCAATAATTGGGACATCATATGGTACTGCATAAATCGTTTCAGCATCAACATGCTCCCATTTTCCAGTACTTTCGTTCCATACAACTCTACCAAAGAATTTGACTGGTACACGGTGTTTTGGTTTTCTGACTTCCCACATGAATCCCGTTTTCATCCACTGGTCTGGTAATTCTACCTGATAACCATTTTCAATTTTTTGTTTAAATAAACCGTATTCATAACGAATTGTATTTCCATGTCCTGGATAATCTAAAGATGCCAATGAATCCATAAAGCAGGCAGCTAGTCTTCCTAATCCACCATTTCCTAATCCAGCATCACTTTCTAATTCTTCAAGATCATGAATATTGATTCCATAATCTTCTAATCCTTCCCTGGCAATATCATAAATACCAAGGTTCATCATATTATTTACCAACAAACGTCCCATTAAGAATTCCATTGAGAAATAATGCATTTGTTTTTGTTTACTTGTTGCTACAACTGCTTTGCTGGCAGCCCAGTTAACAGATGCATAATCCCTTACCATTGTTTCTAACACCATAAACTTTTCAGTAATGTGTGCTTCTTCAACAGTACGTCCATAAGACTCGATAATTCTTCTTGAGAACTCAAATTTAAACTCTTCCTTATTCTTAAACATAGCTTTTCTCCTATTTTTCAAATCTTACGCCCCATATCATAGCTCATTTTTCCTTCTTTGTCACGACTTTTTTTAATATTCCCCATATTCTCATTAAGCATACAGTGACAAAGCAATTCTCCACAAAAAGTTTTAATTTCAAACTATTTCATGAAAAAGCACTAGGTTTTCTCAACATAGTGCTTTATCTGAACATTTATTTTTTCTTCACTGTTTTCTTTGCAGTTTCTTTTGTTTTGCTTTTTGTTGTTTTGACCTGTTTAGGTTTAACTTCAAAAATACATGCACTGAATGGCGCAAGATTGATATCGATATAGTACTCCTTATTGATCAGATATGTTTTATCTTCATCTTTCGTTTTCTTAGCTCGAATAGCACGTGGATTAACAAAATTGCTTCCTGAATAAATATCCTGATCAGTATTCAGAATTTCTTTATAGCTTCCATCAATGTTAACAGGAACACGATATTTATCATGTCTGTTACCAATGAAGTTCATCACCGCGATAATCGCATTACCTTTTTTATCTTTTCTTTCAATCGCAAATACACACTGATCATGATCATCGACAACCAGCCATTCAAAACCATGATAATCATAGTCTAACTCATATAAAGCAGGATACTGCAGATAAATCTGATTGATTTTCTGCATCAGATGATGGAAAGCATCATGATCTGGATATGATAAGATATCCCAGCCAATTGATTTAGATTCATCCCATTCTTTATATTCTGCCAGTTCATTGCCCATGAAATTCAGTTTTTTACCTGGATGCATGAACATGTATACATATAATGCTTTCACCTGTGCCAGTTTGTCACCATGTAATCCCCACATTTTATTGATAATCGTTGCTTTACCATGAACAACTTCATCATGTGAAAATTCCAGTAAAAATCTTTCAGAATAGAAATAAGCCATTGAGAATGTAATATATTTACTGTCATACTGACGGTATACAGGATCTTCCTGGAAATATTTTAGAGTATCATTCATCCATCCCAGATCCCATTTATAGTCAAATCCTAAACCATTTTCACCAACTGGTTTTGTAACACCTGGATAGTCGGTCGAGTCTTCGGCAATCATCATAACTGTAGGATGATATCCAGACATATGTCCATTTAATCGTTTCATCCATTCAATTGCGCCCAGATTTTCTCCCAGATTCTTGTTTCCTTCATGGAAGATCAGATTGCTGACAGCATCAAACCTGAATCCATCCATATGATAATAAGTTGCAAAAAAGTCTATTGAACTCAACAGAAAGCTGCGTACTTCATTTTTACCCAAATCAAAGTAAACACTATCCCATGGACTATAGCGACGATTAATATCATTATAGTCATAAACGAAACCACCATCATACATATGCAGACCATGAGCATCCTTAACAAAATGTGCTGGGACAACATCCATAATCACACCAATGCCTTCATTATGACAGGCATCAATAAATTTCATCAGCTGTTTTGGATAACCGTAACGGGAAGTTGCACTGTAGAAACCTGTTGCCTGGTATCCCCATGATCCGTCAAATGGAAATTCTGTTAATGGCATAACTTCCAGATGTGTATATCCCATTTTTTTTACATAAGGAATGATCAGATCGATGAGTTCTTCATACGTATAGTATTCTCCAGGATCTCCCGCACCTTTACTTTCACGTTTCATTTTCCATGAACCGATATTGGCTTCGTAAATATTTAATGGACGGTCAAAGTTTTTCGTTCTTTTTTTGATCCAGTCTTTATCATTCCATTTATAACCTTCAATATTATACACTTTTGATGCTGTTCCTGGTCTTAATTCACTATAGTATGCATATGGATCGGCTCTATCAACCATCTGACCATACTGTGTCTCAAATCTGAATTTATACAGATCATTTTCTTTGACCCCAGGAACAAAGACAGTCCAGATGCCACCATTAAAGTATCTTTCCATACGACAAGGTTTTTTACCCCAGTCATTAAAATCACCGATAACTTCCGCACTTTTTGCATTAGGTGCATAAGTTGTAAAACGCACTCCTTTTTTTCTGTTTTCTGTTACAAGATGAGCGCCAAATATTTTATAAGCTTGTAAACAGTTTCCATCGTGAAATGTATGAATTAAAAAATTATCGAACATATGTATACTCTCCTTCATATATATGTTATTATATCATATATTTGAGAACGGGTCACTAAAAAGATAGCGCTTTCATTTTGAACAGCAAACTATTCTGGTTTGCTCATGATCTGATCGATACACATTTCGATCGTATCAACCTGATATTTCGTTTTTGCCTGAACGTCTTCAGGACTGTGATAAAAAGTAAAGGCATTTTCACAGACTTCAAACATTGGAATATCATTCCATGAATCACCAATGACATGCATATCTTCATCGCTTAATCCATAGTACTGCTGAATCGTTTTGATACCATTGCCTTTCGAACAGCCTTTGGCACACATATCAATATTATCTATATTCTGATAAACAGCGATCTGCTTTCCAAACTGTCCAATTATCTCGTCTTTGATCTTTGTGGCCATTTCAATGTCATCTTCAAAATGCAGGGAAAATGCTTCAAAATAATGACCAAAATCATGAAGCGAAGTTACGGTCTGAATATGTGAAGGATAGTCTTTATTTGGATTCATAACATACATTTTTCCATCATAAACAAATGTTGCACAGATATGGCTGTCGAAAGCTGCCAGGATATCCTCAATCAGCTGTTTTTCCAGATAATTAGCCTGGATAATTTTCTTGTCTTTATTTAAGATCAGTGCCCCGCTATTAATGATATAAAAATCAAAAACAATATCTTCACACCATTTCACGACCCCGTCAAGTCCTCTTCCTGTACATATCCCAAAAATATTCCCTGCTTTCTGAAATCTGCTGATAGCTTCTTTATCACCAGCTAAGATGATACTGTCATTTTTATGTGGATGCAGCAGTAACGTTCCATCATAATCACTCGCTAATAATTTCATAGTAATCCCCCTTTTCCCAAGGAAAAAGATCACCTCATTCGAAATGATCCTTTTCATATCAATCATTAAATCTTATTTCCAAAGGAAACACCAAGACTTCTGGCCATTTCCACCAGTTCGCCATGAGCATCAACATATTTGAGAAAACCAGCAGTTTCGATCAAAGGAATCGAAATAACCTCATTACCTCTTAAAACTGGTAGTTTCCCAAAATCTTTATTCATGATCAGTTTTGCCCCTTCAACTCCAAAACGTGTTGCCATCAGTTTATCATATGCACAAGGAGTTCCCCCGCGCTGTACATGACCACAGCACGAAACTCTCGTTTCCATATCTACAAGCTTTTTTAACTGGTCAGCAATATCAAAAGCGACTGATTTTCCTTCTCTGGCAGCAACAACACGCTTATACTGTTTTTTTGACAGCATTGCTTCATCAACTGATAAAGCCCCTTCTGCACAGGCAATCACAAAATATTTCTGTCCTGCTTCCTGTTTCTTACGAATAAATTCTGCCATTGCTTTTATATCATAGGGAATTTCTGGCAACAGGATCATATCCGCACCAGAAGCAATGCCCGCATGAAGACAGATGTGCCCAACCTTATGTCCCATAATCTCTACAACGAACAGACGACTGTGACTGGCTGCTGTTGTCTTGATCTGTTCCAGATATGTTGAAGCAATATCAATGGCTGACTGAAAACCAAAAGTATAATCTGTTCCCCATGTATCATTGTCAATAGTCTTAGGCAGACCAATGACATTTAGCCCTTCTTCATAAAGCATATTCGCTGATTTCAGCGAACCATTTCCGCCCAGGACTGCCAGACAGTCCAGCTTTAGATCCTTATATATTTTTTTCATGGCAGCAACTTTATCAAAACCATTTTCAATGACTCTCATTTTTTTAAAAGGACAACGTGAACTGCCTAAAATAGTTCCTCCGGCATTTAAAATATCTTTAAAGTCATCGACGCTCATTTCTTTATACTGACCATACATCAGGCCCTTATAACCATCCAGAAAACCAATAATTTCCAGATTTTTTATTTTCTGGTCCAAAGTCAGAACCAGAGCCCGCATCGTTGCGTTTAATGCCTGACAGTCTCCACCACTGGTAAGAATTCCTAACTTCATTAAATTCCTCCTTTTCTAAACATGTTTTTTAAAAAAATACTCCTGACTGTTTAACAATGGTTCTTTATTTTTAACACGTTTATAATTTCCATTCGCTTTCAGTTCACAAGCTTTTACATTATCTTTAAGCATGATATTAAACATGCCAACGATTGATTTCTTTATTTTTTCATCAAGAACGATCGTTGCCACTTCCACTCTTCTTTCCAGATTTCTGGTCATCAGATCAGCTGAAGAAATATAGACTTTCTGCTCATCCCCCTTACCAAAAATATAGACACGTGAATGTTCCAGATAACGACCGACGATTGAAATAACACGAATATGATCAGTCAGTCCTTTTACACCAGGAATGATACAGCAGATACCACGAACGATCATTTCGATCTTCACTCCAGCCTGACTGGCTTCAATCAGTTTATCAATCATCGGCTTACTTGTTACCGAATTACATTTAAATCCCAGATAAGCTTCTTTTCCTTCTTTGGCAAGAGCTATCTGCTTATCTATTTCCGCAAATATCTTTGACAGCATGCAATGTGGTGCCACCATCAGCAGATTAGAACTTGTTTCCGTTTCTCCCAGACTCAAATGATTAAAAACCGTATTCATTTCTTCACCGATTTCATGATTAGACGTCATTAAAGAAAAATCCGTATACAGTCGTGAAGTTACTTCATTATAGTTTCCTGTTCCAATCTGGCAGATATAGTCAACAGAAGTTCCATTTTTGTATGTAATCAGACAGAGTTTAGAATGAACCTTTAAACCATCCAGACCATAGATAACATGGCATCCGGCAGCTTCCAGTCTTTTTGACCAGTCAATATTTCTGGCTTCATCAAAACGTGCTCTCAGCTCAACAAGAACAACTACTTCTTTACCGTTTTCAACAGCTCTGATCAAACTGTTAACGATCTTGGAATTTTTTGCCACACGATATAACGTCATCTTGATGCTGGCAA
This sequence comes from uncultured Bacillota bacterium, assembly GCA_949290865.1. Classification (GTDB taxonomy): domain Bacteria; phylum Bacillota_I; class Bacilli_A; order Erysipelotrichales; family Coprobacillaceae; genus Faecalibacillus. The sequence goes on along the minus strand of CASETM010000033.1, from coordinate 22,209 downwards.
CATTACTGTCCTGACTGGCTTCATTCAACAGTCTTAAAAATGGTGACATCGATTCAAACGGATATGATAACAGAATATCTTTTTTAAGGATCTGTTTAATCATTGGTACCCTGTTTTCAACCATTGGACTGTTTCTGGCTTCCAATGGCTTATAAAAGTAGTTTTTATTGCCTGATTTGAGATGATCTCTCAAATCAGAAATAAATGACAGATCCAAAGGTGCTTCACTGACAATGATCTGATTTCTTCTGACATTAAGAAAATTCATCAGCATCGCTACTTCCAGATCATCCAGTCCAGCAGACATTTCCAGACGAATTGGGACCAGCTTTCTTCTTTCTTTGATCAGGGTTTCCATCATTTCGCGATAATCTTCATGTCCCTGCAAAGTATGATCATCTTCATCGATATCAGCACTTCGGGTAATACGGATAAACGCTGATTTTTTTATCGTATATTTTTCAAAAATCTTACTGATATTAGAACGTATAATATCTTCTACCAGAACAAATTCTTTGCTGTTATCAGGCAGCTCCAGCAGCCTGTCATCCATAGCCTGTGAACAGGATACAATTCCCATTTTTCGTTTTCCTTTTTTGCTTTCCAGCTGCACGATAATATACAGCTCTTTATTATTTAAAAATGGAAATGGCTGACGCTTAGATATAACCTGAGGTGAAATCAGCGGTAGAATTTCTCTGTCAAAATACTTTTCAAAATATTTCTTGTCTTTATTACTTAAATTGTCAAAACGGTTGATTTTCCAGCCATCTTTTTCCAGCTCTTTCAGAATCTGAAAATAAATCCTGTCTTTCTTGGTATTAAGATACTCTACTCTTTTCAGACATGCACGGAACTGCTGTTGAGCAGTCATGCCTGTTTTATTATCTTTGATGGTTGGATCAAGTAACATCGTATCATACAGCGATCCCATGCGGACCATAAAAAATTCATCCAGATTTGATTGAAAAATAGAGACAAAACTCAGCTGTTCACCAATTGGAACATTGGTGTCCTTAGCCTGATTTAAAACACGGTTGTTAAATTTCAACCAGGATAATTCTCTATTTTCTCTGCACTCGATCATAATGATGCCCTCCTATTAGTCATATATATTTTATTATACCCTTTTTCAGGTAAAGCCGCCATTGTTTTTATGTAAAGAACATGTAAAGCAATCATCGTTAATGATTACTGAATGTCTGTTTGAACTTTTCAATATGTTTTTGACGATAGCAAACTGTGACCTTATCATCATATGTCTTGACGATACGACAATAAACATGTCGTTTTTCTTTGGTTCTGCCTGACCATAAGATCCATTTCACAAATTCCCAGTCAATCTTTTCCTGACAACCCGCTGTCATATCCGGTCTGGTTCGCCCACGATACTGGCAGTAGCGTTTAATGACACGATACAGTGTCTGAATCCGTGGCAGCAAAAGTTCAACAATCAGATCCGCCTCTTCTAATCTTCTTTCCAGCAGCACCTGAAAATAGTTTCCCTCAATGATCCAGCTGTCATGCTGATCTAGAAATGTTTTAAGTATTTCAGTTTCTTCTTCCAGCTTTCTTTCCTGCCAGTTTTCCATATGATGAACCTGATCAAGATGTAAAAGAGGGATACCACTCTCTTGTGAAAGACAGCGTGCTAATGATGATTTGCCAGAACCGCTGTATCCTAAAATGACAATTTTCATCCTTATCTCCTTAAAAAACAGCGATCAAGAGAGCAGCTCTCTCAATCACTGTTAAGATTAATCTAAATCTTCTCCATTAGATTCACACACTTTTTTATACCAGTAGAATGAATCTTTTCTGGCACGATGTAAATCTCCGTTACCTTCATCATCCATATCAACATAAATAAATCCATAACGTTTTCTCATTTCTCCAGTTCCAGCAGAAACAACATCAATACATCCCCAAGGCATATATCCCATCAGATCAACACCATCTTCATCAACGGCTTTTTTCATTTCTACAATATGCTGTCTGATATAGTCAATACGATATGGATCATGGATTGAACCATCCTCTTCCACAACGTCGATCGCTCCTAAACCATTTTCAACGATCCATAATGGCTTATGATATCTATCCCATAATTCATTCAAAACAATTCTTAATCCCATTGGATCGATCTGCCATCCCCAGTCATTGGCTTTCAGATAAGGATTTTTAACAGCACTTTCCAGATTAGATGCTGTTTTTTCAACATCTTTTCTTACTGTTGCCACACTTGTTGAATAATAAGAGAAACCAATATAGTCAACTGTACCTTTGGCCAGAATATCCAGATCATCTTCAGCCATCTGCACATTGATTCCAGCTTTTTTATATTCGATCAGTTTCCATTCAGGATAGAATCCTTTACATTGAACATCGGTATAGAAAGTACGCAGTCTCTTTTCAGTAATTCTCTTCCACATGTTTTCTGGATTGCAGTCTTCTGGATAAATTTCTGCATAGTTGATCATCATTCCAATAACAAATTCTGGATTGATTTCATGACCTAAAATCACTGTTTTCGCAGCGGCAACAAGCATATGATGAACTGCCTGAGCAACTTTATCTGGTCGTGAAAGAGCTTCGGTAATTCCTAGATTTGTATAATCTTTACAGAAATTGATTTCATTAAAAGTCAGCCAGTATTTGACTTTATTTTTATATCTGTTGAAAATCGTTTCAACATAATGCATATAAAAATCAATAGTTCTTCGATCCAGCCATCCTTCATATTCAGTTGCCAGATGCAATGGCAAGTCAAAATGAACGATCGTTACCTGTGGTTCGATTCCATACTTCAGCATTTCATCAAACACATCATCATAAAACTGTAAACCTTCTTCATTTGGTTCACTTTCATCTCCATTAGGGAAAATACGTGTCCAGTTGATTGACAGACGGAATGACTTAAATCCCATTTCTGCAAACAGGGCAATATCTTCCTTATAATGATGATAAAAATCTGTTGCTACATGTGATGGATAATATGTATTTTCATCAACATATGGTACAGCACCAGCTGGAACTTCTGTTCCTCTTCTATCAATAAAAGCCGTTGTCCCATCTGCCAGTTTCAATGCCATTCTACGAGGAATTCCCTGTCTTCCATCTCCTCCAGTAATGACATCCTGGACGGCTAAGCCTTTACCACCGCTTAAATAGCCACCTTCATACTGGTTAGCAGCAGTTGCTCCGCCCCAAAAAAAACCTTCTTTAAATCCCATTTTTTGAACCTCCTTATTTCATTGTTTTCATTTTACTGATTTTTGAAAGCAATTTCATATTTTTTCAAAAATTGAAATAAAAACGACTTATTCCACTATCTCAATCTCATCGATATCTGCAAAATGGATCTTTTTTGTATCCTCCAGGACAAGCATTTGCTGATACATATCAATTTTCACTGCCCGAGCAATTACCGAATGATACTGACCATTTTTGCCATCAGTATTTTTTTCAAAGAAAGTCAAAGCAATCAATGGTTTAACTGCAAGCTGATGAGCAATCATATGCAATGTCTGATCAATCTGTTTGATTTGATCTTCACTCAACTGTCTTTGCTGTTGAGATGTTTTTTCCATTTCCGCAATCACTTCTTTATGTCCGCTCAAAGCAGCAAAAGGAGCGAACTGCGCTGCTCTTTCCTCATTCGACATCCAGCGATGATTTTGCGATTTTGTATAGGTCATCTTGATAAGATCGTGATGATCATGAATATTTTTCATATTTGCCACTATGCTTTATGCCCTCCTATCGTATCATTTCTTTCTTTCGCGGTTGCCCCATCCTGAAGATTCATGGCTTTCAAAACACTGTTTTTTCCATATTTCTGCTTTAACAGTAAAGTTGCCTGCTGCAGTCGCTTTTCTTTTTCCAGCGACTGTTTTAATTTTTCATGATCATCCTTATTCTGCTGATCATAGCTGAACAGATCCATCTGTTCATGATAAATGATATCCTTTGTTTTTATTTCATCAATGATCTGGCAGGCAGTAATAGAGATTCTTCTGACTTTCAAAAAGCGTTTGACACGCTGATCAAACCAGTGAATTCCTCCTTTTACCAGCAAATGTGATGATGAAGTATAGCGATCCAGATGAATCGTCCCTCGCGTATATTTAGGAAGAACACGGCCATAGCGGTCGATCATTGTTTCACTTTGTTCACGATCATTATCTTTATCATAGCCAATAACGATCACCAGCTGATTGGTCACCAGTTTTTTTTCTACCAGCTGCAAAGCCAAAGCATCAAGCATTTCAGTAACAACAATTCTGGCTTTTTGATAACTGTAAGGAACACTGAGAACTTGTCCACAGACAATACTGCTTTGTTTTGGTTTATAATTTTTGATATCCTTCATCGTACATGATTCATAGCCCCAGGCATGATCAATCAGCAGTTCAGCATTGACACCAAAAGTCTCGTAAAGCAGATCCTCGTTATAGAATTCATGTTTCTCACCAAGCGAACACTTGGCAATATCCGCCATTGTATATAAACCCAGTTCCTCGAGTTTTTTGGCATATCCTTTGCCAATTCGCCAAAAGTCTGTTAAAGGACGATGTTCCCATAAATACTGACGATACAGTTTTTCATTAAGACTGGCGATCCTGACACCATTAGCATCCGGCCTGATATGTTTTGCAACAATATCCATTGCCACCTTACATAAGTACAGATTGGTACCAATTCCAGCAGTGGCCGTGATTCCCGTCTGCTGATAGACATCATCAATAATTTTTCTGGCCAGTTCCCGGGCACTCAAACCATAAGTTTTCAAATAACCAGTCACATCCATGAAAACTTCATCGATAGAATAGACATGGATATCATCCGGTGAAACATACTGGAGATATATCTGATGGATTTTAGCGCTCCATTTCAGATAATGAGCCATTCTAGGCGAAGCAATCATAAAACCAGCTTTGAGATTCCTGTTTTGCTTTAATTCCGTATCATTACATGACTCACCTGTAAAATATCCCCAATCTGTTTTTTGCAGTCTTTGGTGATTGACTTCTTTCATTTTGGCAATGACCTCAAAAAGGCGCGCTCTTCCTGAAATTCCATACTGTTTTAACGAAGGAGAAACTGCCAGGCAAATCGTTTTTTCAGTTCGCTGACGATCAGCAACGACCAGATTGGCGGTCAAAGGATCTAGCTTTCTTTCAACGCATTCTACCGAAGCATAAAATGACTTAAGATCGATGGCAATATATACTCTGTTAAGGTCTTTCATCTTCTCTCCTCCTTTTGGACTATTTTAGCATGATTTTATATTTCCATAAACCAATGAACAGCCGATTATGCTATAATCATTTCATAGGAGAATATTATGGAAAATATTATATTGGAAACAAAAGAGCTGACAAAATATTATGACCAATTTTTAGCGTTAGATCACTTAAATCTACAATTATATAAAGGAGAAATATTCGGCTTTATCGGTCCCAATGGTGCCGGCAAATCGACAACGATCCGTACCATCATGCATCTTATCAGTAAAAACAGTGGACAGGTTTTTTTCAAGGGAAAAGAATTTTTAGCGGACGATCTTTCCAGCAAAGCAAAAATTGGCTATCTGCCAAGTGAAATTCATCTTTATGAAGACCTGAAGATCAAAGATATGCTGGACTATCATGAATCTTTTTTCAAAAAAGATATTCATTCCCGCCGAATACAGCTTACACAAAGGCTCAAACTGGATGAAACCAGAAAAATCGAAGAACTGTCACTAGGAAATTTAAAAAAACTCGGTATCATTCTGGCATTGATGCATGAACCTGAACTGCTGATCCTCGATGAACCAACCAGTGGTCTCGATCCTATCATGCAGCAGACATTTTATGAGATTCTGCAGGAAGAAAAGAAAAAAGGAACAACAATTTTTTATTCTACGCATATTCTTAATGAAGTTTCCCGTTTATGTGACCGTGTCGGAATCATCAAAGACGGCAAGCTGCTTAAAATCGAAACAATTGAAGATATCAGGCATAAAAATCTCAAATATGTTTCAATTACTTCACCAGAAATTGAAAAAATCATTAAAGACTTTCAAATCAGGGACAAAGCAAAAAGAAATACAATACGATTCAAAAATGAATTATCAGCCAGTCAGCTGATCAGCAAACTGTCTTCATACAGTATCGATGATCTGCTTATTGAAGAAGCCTCTATCGAAGATATCTTCTTACATTATTATACTGAGGAGAAACACCATGTTTAAAAGAGAAGTCAAAGTAAACTTTAAAAATTATCTGATCTGGCAATGCCTTCTTTTTGCAATATTTCTGATTGTATTTATGATCTATCCATCTATTATCAGCAGTGACAACTTCAAACAGATTGATGAAATGATGAAAATCTTTCCACAGGAAGTTCTGGCTGCCTTTAATATGGATATTTCTTCGATCAACAATGCCTATGGCTGGCTAAAAACCGAAGGAATGACATTTATTCTTTTAATTACCGGATGTTATTCCGGTATTCTGGGAAGTCAGATCCTGCTCAAGGAAGAAAATGACAAAACGATCGAATATCTCTACAGCCTGCCGGTAAAAAGAAGCAATATTCTGATCCAAAAATTCACGGCAGGAGCCATCTATGTCACTTTACTTACAGTCATGACAGCTTTATTTAATCTGCTGGCATTAATGATAATGCAAAAGCTTAATATTCAAGAATACCTGATGCTGTCACTTTCTCCTCTGTTGACGTCTTATGTTATCTATTGTCTTTGTTTTATGTTCGCAGTTTTCGCCCACAGAAGTAAAAGAATGACTGGTATCAGTCTTGCTGTCGTGATGATCAGCTATGTTTTACAGATCATTTCCACGATTGCTGAAAGCGCTGATTTTCTCAAATATTTTTCAATCTTTACTTTGGCTGATACACGAAATATCATCACCGAACAGGCTATCAATCCTGTTATGGTCATCATTACAATAATGATCGCATTGTTCTGTCTTTTGACTGCTCTGTTCTATTACCAAAAAAAAGAACTTGTCTGACCATTGTCGCAAGTTCTTTTTCTCCAAAATAAAAAAGAGATGTCGGAAATCGTACTGTATATCCATATCTCTTATCTATGTGAAAAATATAACATACAATCTCAGCGGTGTCAATATTTTTATAAAAGAAAAACAGGATATCTAGAATTTCCTGTTTCATCCTGGTTGGTATAAAATTGTTTTTTATTATGATAAGTGAAAAGTAATTTTATATAAAAGTAGCCAACCTCTACTATCTTCCTCATTTATATTATATACTATTCCTATTATTTTGACCAGCTTTTTTTTACTGATTAACAAAAAATTTCTTTGATTATATCAAGCAAATCTCGCTGTTCTTCATTTTCAGGAATCGCTTTACTGATTTCCTGAAAATAGTGATGAACCAGATCTTCCCGCTGTGCCATTTGCAGGGCGTTGAGGATCTTGTAGTAAAGCATAAAGCGATCATCAGGATAATGCTTTGACAAAGTTTTGATATACTCATCAACATCACTTTGATCATAGCGAGCGATGTTGCTGGCAAGATCACTGAGCATATCACCGTATCGCAATGAAACGTGATAAAGCTGCGTCAGCTCCAGCAATGAAGCATATAATCCCTCTAACAGACGGCCATCTTCAATCTGTGAAATTCCCTGGAAAATCTGTACCAGGAGCTGTTCAAAATCGATCCCATAAGGACTCAGCATATTCTGCAGATCCTGATCGTCATGATATTGCTGGCGACGAATCAGTCGCTTTATTATTTTTTTGATACGCTTCAGCAATGTCTGATACTCACATTCATGATGACGAAGATCATTGATATCATTAGCAATATAAACAATATCTGGAACACTGTGAATATCAAAATCATGCTCAACAACCTTGACAGTCAGAAATACCAGAGCATCATCATCAAATACTTCATTTTTTTCACCCAGCTGATCAAGCTGCTGATAAAATTTCTGATCAAAAAAATCAATTGTCTGATTGATATCATAATTTTTTCGATAAACTTCAGCAATTTCCTGAGCACTGATGACAATATCATTATTTTTCAGTTCATGACAGATCATTCTGATAGACAGATTATGAAACAGTTTCTCTTTTTCTTTTAAATATATCTCATTATTTTCAAAAACATTCTTTTTTGTATGTATCGTTGTTACCATAAAACTCACCTTTCATTGTCTATAAACAAAAAAGCCAAAGCTGGCTTTTTATTAATCTTCTGAAATTGCTTCAACTGGACATACAGCTAAACATGCTCCACATTTAATGCATGTATCTTTGTCGCATTCCATTTTTCCATCATCGTTGAATTTTAATGCTTCAACAGGACATCCTGCTGCACAAGCACCACATCCAATGCAAAGATCTTGATCTACGTTCATATTCAATTCTCCTTTTCCTTATTATACTTTCAATATAACACTTCAAAAGAATAAGTCAATAACAAAATTACGGTTTTTTTTTGGAAACTGTGGGGCAGGAAATCACGTCTTTTTTTATTTTTCGTAAACCTCAAAACAGCAGTTTTCTGGTAACCAGGTAAACAGTTCTTCATTGGTCATATCATGAAAATAACTGTGAATGACCCTGACAATGCCACCATGACAGACAACCAGGACATTTTGATTTTTGTGATTTTCACTGATTTCATCAAGAAAATTATAGACTCTTTGAACAACTTCAAACAGTTTTTCTCCTTGTGGATATCTTACTGCATGATTCTTCTTGACTTTTTTGAATTCAGCAGTTTTTCCTGGCATTCCTTCAAAGATACCAAAATCAATTTCATGAAGACGCTGATCTTCAATGATATCGATTTTTTTCTTTTCAGCAATGATCATTGCCGTCTGTTTTGCTCTTAAAAGCGGCGAAGAAAAAATAACATCTATCGGGATATCCTTCATCTTTTCCGCCAGCTTAGCAGCCTGTTTTTCTCCTTGTTTATTTAATGGTATATCACTGATGCCACAAATCAGATTTTCAACATTGTAGGCTGTTTCACCATGTCTTGTTACATATAATTTCATTTATTCTCACCTTGCATTCTTTTTATTTTATGTTATCATATTTTTGGTTAAAATGAATCAATAAAAAAGGAGAAAACTGATATGGGTGGTATGTTTGGTGTTGCCAGTCAACGTGACTGCGTAACTGATTTGTTTTTTGGAATTGATTATCATTCACACTTAGGAACAAAAAAAGGGGGAATGGCTGTCTATGGAAAAGATGGCTTTAATCGAGCTATACACAACATCTCTAATTCACCTTTTCGAACTAAATTTGAAAATGATGTCAAAGAAATGAAAGGAAATTTAGGTATTGGCTGCATTTCAGATAATGAACCGCAACCTTTACTTGTTAACAGTAAATTAGGAAGCTATGCCATTGTGACAGTTGGAAAAGTTGCTAACGCAGAAGAACTGATCAATGAAGCCTTTGACAATGGTCATACACATTTCCTTGAAATGTCTGGTGGCGAAGTCAATCAGACAGAACTTGTTGCTTCTGTAATCAATCAGAAAGAAACCTATGTTGATGGTATCATTAATGTTTTAAGAAAAATCAAAGGTTCAATCTCATTTATGCTGATGACAAAAGATGGTCTTTATCTGGTTCGCGATAAACTGGGGAGAACTCCTTTGAACATCGGACAGAAAGAAGATGCTTTCTGTGCTTCTTTTGAATCTCATGCTTATTTAAATCTGGGATATCACTTCTACAAGGAATTAGGTCCTGGTGAAGTTTGTTTTATGACCAGTACAGAAGTCAAAACGCTAGTAGAAGCTAACGACAAAATGAAAATCTGCTCATTTTTATGGGTTTACTATGGATATCCAACCAGCTGCTATGAAGGCAGAAACGTTGAAGAAATGCGTTATGAATGTGGTCGTCTGATGGCCAAACGTGATCATATCAAAAATATTGATCTGGTTGCTGGTGTTCCTGACAGCGGGATCGCTCATGCAATTGGCTATTCTAATGAATCAAAAATTCAGTATGGTAGACCATTTATCAAGTATACACCAACATGGCCACGTTCGTTTATGCCGCAGATTCAGGCGGATAGAAATCTGATTGCCAGAATGAAGCTGATTCCAATTGCCAGCATTATCAAAGACAAATCATTATTATTAATTGATGATTCAATTGTCAGAGGAACACAGCTAAGAGATACAACTGAATACTTATACAGTAATGGCGCAAAAGAAGTTCATATCAGACCAGCCTGTCCACCAATCATGTATGGATGTAAATATCTGAATTTCTCAAGAAGTACCAGTGAAATGGATCTGATAGCTCGTCGTGTCATCAAAAAACGTGAAGGTGACAACGATATCAATGTGTTATCAAAATATACGGATCCAGACACGCCAGAATATGAAGCCATGGTCGAAGAAATCAGAAAAGAACTGAATTTCACATCACTGCGTTTCAATCGTTTAGACGATATGATCCAGGCTATTGGCATCGATCCTGAAAAAATCTGTACTTACTGTTTTGATGGAAAAGAATAATACTAGAGACGAAATCTCTAGTATTTTTTTCGACCGCTTTACTTCAACTGGAATTTATTTTACAATTTTTAAAGAAATCCGATAAAATATGAAAGGAAAGATAAAAATGAAAGTCCAAAATTACAGCTATGAAACATTCCCAAGTTATGATGAAGACATCGCAGATGTTATTGAACTGAAGGGAGACAAAAATAATTTAAGATGCCGCATGCTGGATGTTCCTTATCAGGATGACTGCATGATTCGCTTTCTGTTTCCCAACACAATTTTAGATCCTGACCGTAAATATCCTCTTGTCATCCATGTTCAGGGATCTGGCTGGTATAAACAGGATATGAATGATCATATATTTGATTTTATGCCTATTGTCAAACGTGGATTTGCGTATGCAATCATCCAATATCATCATGCCCCAGAATATCATTTTCCAACTCAAATCATTGATACAAAAAAAGCCATTCGTTTTATTCAAAAACACGTAGATCAATACCCTATTGATATTTCGAATGTTTTTCTCTCTGGTGATTCATCAGGAGCACATACAGCTTTAATGACACTGCTGACATACAATCAAAAACTTTTCGATACTGGTGATTCGACACTTATTCCATTAAAAGGTATGATCAGTCTTTATGGTCCAGCAAATTTTTTGACTCTTGACAGATGGTTCTGCAAATATGATCATCAGGAAGAAAAAAACACCTCTGATCTGATGGGGCAGGATCATATGGATGAAGACAGTCTCAAAAAAGCTTCCCCTGTCTACTATATCGATCAGCAGGAATCCTTGCCACCAATGCTGATTCTTCATGGCAGCAAAGATCATGTTGTTCCGTTTACACAAAGTCTGGAACTGTATGATGCCTTAAAACAAAAGCATTTTAATGTTAAACTTGCCAGGGTCAAAGATGCTGATCATGGCCGCTCCATTTTCTATACTGAAGATGTCTATAACTGCATCGAAGAATTTCTGAAAAGTTGTTTGTAGTTTTCCAAGAGAGTGCTATAATAGGAAAAAATGAAAGGAAACAGAAAGATGAAGTATTTAATCGATCCTATGGATTTAAGTATTGAAGATATTGATGAACTGATAGATATCGCCAACGATATCATCAAAGACAGAACAAGATATCAGGATATTTGCCGTCATAAAATATTAGCGACACTTTTCTTTGAACCAAGTACAAGAACCCGTTTATCTTTTGAATCAGCTATGTTATCATTAGGAGGAAGTGTACTGGGATTTTCAAGTGCAGACAATAGTTCTGCATCAAAAGGTGAAAGTGTAACCGATACTATCTGGACAGTTTCATGTTATAGTGATATTATTGCTATGAGACATCCGAAAGAAGGTGCTCCTCTTGTTGCCTCAAGAAGAAGCAAAGTACCATTGATCAATGCTGGTGATGGTGGACATAATCACCCTACCCAGACATTAACAGACCTGCTGACAATCTCACGAGAAAAAGGCAGACTCCATGATCTGACAATAGGTTTTTGTGGTGATCTGAAATTTGGACGTACTGTTCATTCACTGACAAAAGCGCTGTCAAGATATAAAAATATTCGTTTCGTCTTTATTTCACCTGAAGAATTAAAGATTCCCGAATACCTGAAAAACGATCTGTTAGATGAAAAAAATCTTGATTATAAAGAAGTCAGAAGCATCGAAGAAGTCATTGAAGAATTGGATATTCTTTATATGACCCGTGTTCAAAAAGAAAGATTCTTTAATGAACAGGATTATATCCGTTTAAAAGATACCTATATTCTTGACCTCAAGAAACTTAAGAATTCTAAACTAGATCTTACGATCCTGCATCCTTTACCTCGTGTTAACGAAATTGCGACCGAAGTCGATGATGATCCTCGGGCAAAATATTTTGAACAGGTCCAAAATGGCCGTTATATTAGAATGGCATTGATTTTAAAAATGCTTGGATTAGAAAATGAGGTAGACAGAAATGAAAATAGATAGTATTAAAAACGGTATCGTCTTAGATCATATCAGTGCCGGAAATGCAATGAAGGTCTATGATGCTTTAGGTTTAGATAAATTAGACTGCAGTGTTGCCATTATCAAAAATGTCAAATCGAATAAAATGGGAAAAAAAGATATACTTAAAATCGATAACGAATTAACTATTGATTTTGAAGTACTAGGCTATCTTGATCCCAACATTACGGTATGTATCATTAAAAATGGCGATCTTGTTGAAAAGAAAAAATTAAAACTGCCAAAAAAGATCGTCAATATTGAAAAATGCAAAAATCCGCGTTGTATCACCTCGGTAGAAGCAGATCTGGATCATGTTTTCTATCTGGCGAATGAGAAAAAAAGGATTTACAGATGTATATATTGCGAAACAAAAGTAGAACATAAGGGCTAAGCCCTTTACCCTGCTGGAGTAGCTCCAATGGTAGAGCAACTGACCCGTAATCAGTAGGTTGTCGGTTCGAATCCGACCTCCAGCACCATAAAAAAAATAACTAACTGATTTATCAGTTAGTTTTTATTTTGAATAAAAAGAGCTTCTTTTATTAAATCATAAGATTTCAGACATGTCCTGTCCAGATCTTCATTATTCATGTCAACACCTACAATATGACTGTTTTCATAAGTTGTATAATAGTAGATCTTTTTATCCAGATTGCAGCATGAACTGTAAACTGTCATATCATAGACATCATCTTTAATACAGACTGTTCCTTTAGTAAAAGCCACACTATTTAAAATATGAAAAAACTGATGAACACTGCTATTTTCATCATCCGCTGAAATTGCATTCAGTTTGGTAAAAGTTGCTCTGACAAAACGCGAAAGCGATGACATATCACCTGGTAAACCGATGGCTCCCATGCCCTGACAGTAATATTGAAAAGGAACCGTTTTAGAGAAATGATTTACTGGCTGCGAAGCTGATAAATGCATATACTGATTTAAAGTAAACATATGTATATCAAATGCAGGATTATTCGTTAAGACACCTACTGGATTATCATATATTTTTAGACCCTCTTTAACACATTCTACAGTAATGGCTTTTTCTTTATCAGCGATGATCCAATGAAGCGGCGAATTAGGCAGCTGATCTGAAAAGCTGATATCGACAATATGAATAGTTTTTAACAGTTTTTTGACTTCCGTTATATTCTGACATTGACTCAGTATCCATGGAATCAGTTCAAAAGGTGCAATATTATCACCTGGCTGATTTTCTTCGAGATAACAGGCATTGCCAGGAAAGTTCAATCCTGCCATCGCAACCCCTTTTTCATTCATGGCATCGTAATATAAAGGATAATCATTGACAACATAGGCCATCCCCATTATTGCCAGATGTTCATCAAAAGTCTGACCGTTTCTAAAATTCAGGCAATAATGGCGTGGGGTGATAGTCACCGTTTCATGATATGAATATTCCAAATCAAGATTTCTCCCAAAATAACGATCTTTTGTCTGATAAGTAATAGCTGTACACATAATATTTTCCTTTCTTTTCTTTCATAATATCATTTCTTTTCTTTCATTATATCATTTCTTTCTTTTTTCATTCATTATTTCCAAAAATAATGAATGAATATTGCTCTATTCATACTCATCTATGTTATATTTGAGATAGATATTATTTTAAAAAGGAGATCAGCTATGCCTATTGTATTTCATCAATCATCACAGACTTTCCATTTATTCAATCAGGAAATCAGCTATATCATAAAAATTTTACCAAGTCATGACCTGGGTCAACTTTACTTTGGTCAGCGTGTTCATGACAAAGATAACTTTGACTATCTTCTCGAGCTGGCTCACCGACCAATGTCGGTCTGTTATTTCGATGGTGATCTCACCTATTCCAGAGAACATATCAAACAGGAATATCCTGTTGCTTTCACTGGTGATTTTAAACAGCCAGCCATCGATATTCTTCAGCAAAACGGCAGTCGTATTCTTGAATTTGAATATCATCATTATGAAATTATTCAGGGAAAGGAAAAACTTAAAGATCTGCCAGCAACATATACCAGCAACACGCATGATGCAACCACATTAAAAATTCATCTGCACGACCAGCTGCTGCAGCTTGATCTGGTTTTATCCTATACACTTTTTGAAAAGCTTCCTGTCATCGCCAGAAGCTGTACTATAACAAATCGAAATCATAACAGTATCCAGTTAAACCGTTTGATGTCTTTGTCATTAGATTTACCAGACAGTCAGTATTCACTGCTGGAATTGACTGGTGCCTGGGCTAGAGAACGACACATTACTGAAAGACCACTATGTCAGGGACTGCAGGCAATTGCTTCATTGAGAGGACATTCATCTCATCATTTTAATCCATTTTTAGCCTTAAAAAGAGAAAATACTGATGAAAATCAAGGTGAAGTTCTGGGAGTCAGTTTTGTTTACAGCGGAAACTATATCATGAGTGTCGATGTCGATACTTATCATACGGCGCGTATTCAGGCGGGAATTCACCCAGAGACATTTTCCTATACTTTGCAATGTGGTGAATCGTTCCAAAGTCCCGAAGCACTGATCGTATACAGTCAGCAGGGATTAAATGGCATGTCGCAGAGTTTTCATCATCTTTTCTGCCAGCACCTGATCCGTGGTCCATATCAGCATCAGCCTAGACCTATACTCATTAACAACTGGGAAGGTACGTATTTTGATTTTAATGAAGAAAAACTGCTGAACATGGCAGAAAAAGCCAGAGAACTGGGCATTGAGCTTTTTGTTTTAGATGATGGCTGGTTTGGCAAGCGAAACGATGATACTTCCAGTCTTGGTGACTGGTATGTCAACAAAGAGAAACTTCCTCATGGTTTATCATCTTTATCACAGAAGGTTCACCAGCTGGGATTGAAATTTGGCTTATGGTTCGAAAGTGAAATGATCAGTAAAAATTCCAGACTGTATCACGATCATCCTGAATGGGTCTTAAAAACACCTCACCGCCATATCAGTCATGGTCGAAATCAGTATGTTCTGGATTTTTCCAATCCGGAAGTTGTCCAATATATTGAAAATATGATGAGTGATATCATTGCCGAAAGTCAGTTAGATTATATTAAATGGGATATGAACAGAAGTATCAGTGAAGCTTATTCACACTATCAAAAAGAACAGGGCAGACTCTATCACGAATATATTTTAGGCGTATATCGACTGTATGAACACCTGATTCAAAAATACCCTCATATTTTATTTGAATCCTGTGCCAGTGGCGGCGGACGTTTTGATCCCGGAATGCTGTATTATGCGAGCCAGACATGGACCAGTGATGACAGCGATGCTGTCGAAAGACTTAAAATCCAGTACGGGACATCTGTCGTCTATCCTCTGGCAACGATGGGCACCCATGTCAGCGCTGTTCCTAACCACCAGCTCAAAAGGAATACTTCCCTGCAGTTTAGAAGCGATGTCGCATATTTTGGTACCTTTGGCTATGAATTGGATATTCTAAAGCTAAACAAGAAAGAACAGCAAATCATCAAAGAGCAGATACAGTTTATGAAACAGTATCGTCAGCTGCTGCAGTCAGGAAAATTCTATCGCCTGAAAAGCCCATTTCAAAGTAACGAAACAGCATGGATGGTTGTTGATGATCAGCAGACAACAGCTATCGTTGGCTACTATCGCGTACTCCAGGAAGTGAATATGGGCTACCGCCGTATTCCGCTTTATGGTTTGGATCCTGATCGACTTTACACAATTCTCGATCAGGAATATTATGGTGATGAACTGATGCAGATTGGTCTTATTGTTTCTGATGAATCATGTGGTGAAAATCATAGTGATCTTGGTGATTTTCAATCAGCAATTTATGTGATCAAAGAAAAAAAATGATATTTTATCATTTTTTTTATAAAAACCCTCGTCATTATCCTTACTTTCGATTACAATAGTATTAAAGATACGTTGTAAACGCTTACACAAATTTATAACAAAGGAGAATAGACCCATGAACTTAACAGAAAAAATCAATGAACTTAATGATGCTAAACACAAATTACTGCTGATCGTTGGTGAACCTGGCAGTGGAAAATCAAAAGTTATCAGAGAATACAGCCAGGAAACAGGAATTCCTATCATCGATCTCGATAAAATATTTGCGAACACTGCATCTGATCAGCTAATGAATGAAATGAAAAATTTCTTGAAAAACTATAATCAGAATGTTCTGCTTCTGGATAATAAAAAAATACTCTATACAAAAGACAGTACTATTGATTTGATGGATTTCTTAAAAGAAATCAGCTTATCTATTCCAGTTGTGGCAACATGGAATGGTCATATTGAAAACAATCAGCTTCATCATATAAGAAAAGACACTCTTAAAGATCTGATCTACCCTGTTAACGATGAATTCCAATATATTTTATGCTAATAAAAAGGATATTTCTTCATGAAATATCCTTATTTTTCTACTGCATTGTTAATAATGATACGACTTGCCTGCATACGGCATAAATCACGTTTAAAACCTTCAAGATCAATTTTTTCTAATACTTCTTCCTTTGACAGCTGATTAGCCTGTCCAACCATATCCAACTGTTCATCTAATACATCTTGAGTTACTTCAATATTTTCTACTTTGACAATTTCATCAATCAAAACTTCCAGTTTTGCCTGCTGTGCAGCAGCTGGCTTGATCTGTTCTCTTAATGATGTTTCATCCATTCCTGTCATCTGCAGGTACTGATCCAGCTGCATTCCCTGACTGGCAATCTGATTCGCTAAATATGACATTTGTCTGTCTGTTGCATTATCGATAGCATCTTCATCAACTTCTACTTCACAGTCAGCCATAAATGTATCAAAAATCATATTTTCTTTTTTGACTTCATAATCCTGATCATGTTGCTGCTGCAGTCCATTTTTGATAAATGCTTTCAAATCATCAACTGTTTTTAATTCTGGCATTCCTAAAGTTGCTACAAAATCATCATCAAGAACTGCTTCTTTTTTGACTGACAGCTTAGAAACAGTAACCTTGAAGATAACATCCTGTCCTGCCAGATCACTTGCTCCATAGTTTTCAGGGAAAGTCAGATGCAGATCTCTGGTTTCTTTAACTTTCATACCGATCATCTGATCTTCAAATCCAGGAATAAAAGTTCCTGATCCAATTTCAAGATCATAATCATTACCTGTACCACCTTCAAAGGCAACACCATCTTTTAAACCAATAAAATTGATAGTTGCAATATCACCTTTTTCAACAGTATCTCCTTCTTTTTCTACTTTTGTTGAAGACTGTGCCAGGATCATCTGCATCTGTTGATCAACCTCAGCATCACTGACTTGAGTTTTTTCCAGACTGTAAACAATTCCTTTATATTGTCCTAATTTCAATACTTTACTCATTTTATTATTTCCTTTCTCTAACATGCGCGCTTATTTTATCATAGAATCCTATTCAACACAACAAGACAAAAAGCAAGTTAGTTTCTAACCTGCTTTCTTTTTATATTATTTCAGTTAATTAAATCCTGTTCCCTGTCGTGGATATTCCAACCCATGTTTTTTGGCAATCTTTTTAAAATTCGCCTGTAACCAGCGGGTCCTTGCCAGATGATCATGATGTTTTTCAAAGATTTCAAATGTTCCGATAGGATCTTCAATTTTGACTGGGATTTTTTTCAAAAAATCAACAATGTCATTGGATGTGTGCATATTCTGTACTTCAAATTTATGCAGCTGACCATCAACATAAATATCAAAATCCAGATAAAACCTAAATTCTGAAAATACTCCAAAAATATAAAATCGTGTAGACATTTTTAAGACAAATCGTTCAATACTTTGATAAGGAATAACGATATGTTCCTGATAAGGATTATTGAATTCCAGATGATCATCTTTCAAATAAAGTGGTTTCCTTTTTTTCAGCATATCGTTATCAACTTTCATTCCATCACATATAGCATAAACAATCATACGTTTTTCATAGGCTTTTACCTTTTTTTCTGTACCTAAATCAATAACATCTATATTATCACTCATTTTTTTCTCCTCCATGATCTTTTATCATAAATTTTTTTAACAGCGTATCCTGTGTCGTTATTTTGACAATGGCATTATAAAATTCTTCCTGTGAAGCATTGTTACGATTAATAACTGTCTTAACCTGTCCATCTCTCAAATACATGAATTTTTTGGCATAGCTGGCAATCATGCTGTCATGTGTGACCAGAATGATAGCAATGCCTTTTTGATTCAGCTTGGATAACAGTGTCAGCACTTCATGAGAATTTTCACTGTCAAGATTTCCTGTTGGCTCATCACAGACAATCAGTTTTGGACGCGTCACAATCGCTCTGGCAATTGCTGCTCTTTGTTTTTCACCACCAGAACATTCATCTGGTTTCTTATGCAGAATATGTTTGATTTTTAAAATATCAGCAATTTCACTGATTCTTTGATAAGTGTCTTTTGTATCGTTTTTGGCAAGGATCAGCGGTGTAGCAATATTATCAAAGACAGATAAAGATGAGACTAGATTATGATTCTGAAAAATAAATCCTAAACAGTTTTTTCTGAAATCACTTAAATCATTATCTTTCATCGTACTTATTGGCTGACCTAAAATACTGATATTGCCAGAAGTCACTTTATCCAATGAAGAAATACAGTTTAACAGCGTGCTCTTGCCACTGCCACTAGGACCCATGACAGCAATAAAATCACCTTCTTCAACGATCAGATCAACATTTGATAATGCATAATAATTCATTCCTCTTTTCAGATAAATATCCTGGTCATAAACCTTAGATATACTATTCGCTTCTATTAAGATATTTGACATCGTGATAAGCCTCCTTTACAGTTAAATGATACTCATACATCATATATATGGCTAATAAAGTAAAAACAATGAAGTAACTGAAAATCAATATCACTGCAAATTCCAATGTCAGATAACCGATCTGACAGGTACGATACAGTAACAGTGAATAGAGAATCAGCGGTAAAATAACAATGATCAGCATAAATCCAAAGACCACATTATTGTAAACAAACAGCAATTCTCTGTACTGATATCCAATTGCCTTAAGCGTAGCGATATCCGTTTCAATAGCAGGCAGATAAACCTGAAAACGCAAAATAAAACTTAAAACAATCATGATCAACAATATATAAAAACAAAGAATGGTTACAGTCTTAATTTCATTACTAAGTATTCCAAACAGGAAATTCGACAAACAGATGGGAATGACAACTGCCATGATATTGATCATCGCAATCAGCACTTTAGACAACTGCATAATATTTGACAAAATCAGAATCAGTCTAGGTGCTTTCATTAAATAACGGTCATGCAGAAAATCAAATACTAATGGTATCGTCGTATTGATCAGAATGATTTCCCCTGCCAGGAACAGCATAAAATATATTGACAGCAAACTATCATTATCCATATCAAAGATTCCCTGGATACTCGTCACAAGTATCAATATACCAATCAATGTCAGCAATATTTCTTTAATAGGATATTTCTTTTTTCCTTGATGAAACAATTTTCCAGAAAAGTAATTTTTTTTACTTGTCATCGACGTATGATGTGTTAAAAAATCAGCAATATTCAGTTTGATTCTGACAAACTTTCCTAAATTAATCATCAGTACATAAATAATTTTACATATCAGAATGCCTGCATATACAAACAAAAGCGATGAAACTGAATAGACAAACTGGTACGGCTGGATACGATTGACGATTTCCATAAAGATATAGCCAAGTCCAATACCAAGTAAATCAGCTAAAACAAACAACAGACCAAACTGAAGAACAATATATTGAATGACTGTTCTGGTACGGCTCCCTGACAATAAAATAATGGAAAACTCTTCATATTTATTTTCAATAAAGAAATTATTGATCATCAATGTTAAAAAGAATGCTACAAAAACAGCAATTGATGAAATCAGTCTGATAAGAATATTATTAAGATTTAATTCCTGTGAAAAAGAACTGTAAATCCCCAATAATACAAATTCAAACGATGACAGCAAGGTCAATATTGATAATACAGTTATATATATTTTCTTTTGACTTTTGATGATTTTCATTAAATACAGGATCATATCAACACCTCCATCATCACATTTTATTATTCACTATATGATTATCCTTCCTATTTATATTATATAATATCAATTATTATATCTCAATAATTATTTATATTATTTTTATGATGGTATATTATCATTAGAAAATAAAAAAGTTTTCTATCAATTTTTCCATTAATGATCATATCTATTTGTTATAGTATAAATAGATAAAAACAATCTTCACGAAAGGAGAATTAACAATGCATAAAGAAATGAAAATCATGATTGCCAGCGATTCCTATAAAGGCAGTCTTTCTTCATTAGAAGTCGCAAAATACATAAAAAAAGGTGTATTAGCAGTTTTTCCAGACTGTCAGTTCGTTACGCTTTCCATGGCTGATGGTGGCGAAGGAACAACCGAAGCCATTATCGAATCACTGCATGGTTCATACCACCATGTGACATGCTTTGACCCTTTATCCCACCCGATCATTGCAAAATATGGCATTTTTCATAAAAACAAAGCAATCATGGAAATGGCCAGTGCCTCAGGATTACCATTAGTCAAAGAAAAGAAGATCCTCAAAGCCAATACTTATGGCACTGGACAAATGATCAAGGACGCTCTTGATCAGGGCTGTCAGACAATCTATATCGGTATCGGCGGTTCAGCAACAAATGATGGTGGTATCGGTATGGCCAGTGCTTTAGGTATCAGATTTCTTGATAAAGAACATCATGAACTAGCTCCAATACCAGAAAACCTGTCAGTAATTGCTTTTATCGATGATCAGCATCTTGACAAAAGAATAAAAAATACAAAGATCATCGTCATGTGCGATGTCACTAACCCACTATGTGGAAAAAATGGTGCAAGCTATATCTATGGTCCACAAAAAGGAGCCACTTCACAGGATATTCTCATGCTGGATCAGGGATTGAAAAATCTGGTTAAAGTCTGTCAACAGCACGGCTATCCTGACTACCAGGAAGAAAAAGGTGCGGGAGCAGCAGGTGGGTTAGGCTTTGGTCTGATGACTTTTTTAAACGCCCAGTTAAAAAGTGGCATCGCTACTGTTCTGGATATCGTTCATTTTGATGATCTGGTCAAAGACTGTCAGCTGGTCATTACTGGTGAAGGCAGGATCGATCATCAGTCAATCTATGGTAAAGTTCCTACAGGTGTAAGTCTGGCTGCAAAAAAACATCATATCCCGACTATTGCCATTGTTGGCAGCATTGGACATGATATTAACAGTGTATACGATTACATTGAAACCATTGAAAGCTGCATCGATCATCCCTGCACTTTAGATGAAGCATTAGAAAATGCTAAGGAAAACGTTTACCAGGCAAGCAAGAGGGTCATGAAAGCAATCGCTTTAGGCATAAAAATGAAAAAAGGGGCTGTAACGAAATAAAATATTAATACAGCCTCAAAAAAAGACAATGCTTTCAGTATTATACTGATGGGCATTGTCTTTTTTGATATAATTAGATCATGATAACCACAAAACAATCTAATTATGAAAATAATTATAACGCATTTCAGTTATCTTTGCCACTGGATTTGGGATTAAAAATTGATCCTGATGATGAGGCTGTTTCTTTCC
>CASETM010000032.1 GCA_949290865.1 uncultured Bacillota bacterium | reverse complement strand
TAAATAATCCTCGCAAGCCTGTACCTTTTGTTCCTTTGAATATTTAGCTTTTCTTCCCATAATAAAATCCCACCTTTGCAGTTTTACATCGATGGGATTGTTTTAATTATTTCATGTGTCTACCTTAGTGGGATTGTATCAAACATCCTGTTTTTTTATTTCACTGCTAAAATGGCTGACAGAATGAATCATTTTTTTCATAACATTGCAATAAGATAATGTTTTACAAGTAAAATGATTTTGGTATAATATTGAGGAACATAAAGGAGATATGATAAATGGATGATTTAAAAAGATATGAAGAATTGAAAAAGATCATTGAATATCATAGTGATCGTTATTATAACCAGGATGATCCTGAAATCAGTGATTATGATTATGATATGATGATGCAAAAGTTAAAAAAACTGGAAAAAGATCATCCTGAATATATAACCCCTGACTCTCCTACTCAGCATGTAGGAGGTCATGCAAAAAGAGAAGCAGGAGTACTGGTTAGACATCGTGTACCCATGCTTTCTTTACAAGATGTATTTTCCAAAGAAGAAATCATGGATTTTATACAGTCTATGCAGGAACAGTTGATCGATCCAGAGTTTGTTGTCGAATATAAAATCGATGGTCTTTCATTAGCTTTAAGATATGAAAATGGACAACTGGAAAGAGCGATTACCCGTGGGGATGGGATCCTCCAGGGAGAAGATGTGACCGTCAATGCCAGAGTGATCAAAGATGTGAAAAAAACACTGAAAGAACCAATTGAATATCTGGAAGTCCGTGGTGAAGTTTATATGACAAATGAAGCGTTTGAACGTGTTAATGAACTTCAGGAACTTAATGGCAAAAAGCTTTTCGCAAATCCGCGTAACTGTGCGGCTGGCACTTTAAGACAGTTAGACAGTCGTATTACCAGACAAAGAGAACTTTCAATGTTTATTTTTAATATTCAGGAAATTCGTGGAAAAGAAATCAAAACCCATAGTGAAGGATATGAATATCTGAAAAAACAGGGAATGAAAATTATTAATGATTATAAGATCTGTCGGACATTTGAAGAAATCTGGCAGGCCATTGAAACAATTGACGAAAATCGTGATCAGTTAGGATATGATATTGATGGTGCCGTAGTCAAGATCAACAGTTATGCTGACAGACAGCAGTTAGGACAGACGGCCAAGGTTCCTCGCTGGGCAATAGCCTATAAATATCCTCCTAAAGAGAAAGAAACAAAGCTCTTGGATATTGAATTATCAGTAGGGAGAACGGGAAGGATCACGCCAACAGCCGTGTTCGAACCTGTTCGCTTATGTGGAACAACGGTTTCGCGCGCAACTTTGCACAACCAGGATTTTATCGATCAGCTGGATGTGAGAATAGGAGATACGATCATTGTTTATAAATCTGGAGAAATTATTCCTAAAATCAAAGGTGTGAATAAAGACAAACGTCCAGCAGATGCAAAACCTTATCATATTGGTGATCGTTGTCCGGTTTGTGGATTTCCTGCCTATCAGGAAGAAGGGACCGTTGATATTAAATGTTCCAATCCTCATTGTCCAAGCAAACTGATCAGAAATGTTTTGAATTTTGTCGGACGTGATGCGATGGATATCAAGGGATTCGGTTTGGCTTATGTTGAAACGCTGATCGATCATGGATATATCCATGATGTCAGTGATATTTACTGTCTGAAAGAGAAAAGACAGGAGCTGCTAGATAAGAAAGTTATCGGTCTGCAGAAAAGTACAGATAATCTGTTGAATGCCATCGAAAAAAGCAAGGACAATGACGCTGTTAAAATTCTTACTGCTTTAGGTATTTCTAATATTGGAAAATCAGCGGCAAAATCATTAATGAAAAAATTCAAATCTTTTAAGAATCTTATGAATGCATCTTATGCACAGCTGATTGAAGTCAACGACATTGGCGATACAACGGCCAACATCCTGATTCAATATTTTAAAGACGAGCAAAATAGAGAAATAATTCAGAAACTGGAAGCGTACGGTCTTCATATGGAAATTGAAGAGAGTGAAGTTTCATCAAAACTGGATGGTTTAACTTTTGTCGTTACGGGAACTCTACCAACATTAGGGCGAAAAGATGCAGCAGCACTGATAGAAAGTCATGGTGGTAAAGTCACTGGTTCGATATCTAAAAAAACCAATTATCTGTTGGCTGGGGAAAATGCAGGAAGTAAAATGACAAAAGCTCAACAATTAAATATACCGGTCATTAACGAAGATGATCTGTTTAATATGATTAAGTAAGATAATGATATCAGTTAGAAAAGGAGGTCATGATATGAAAAAGATTTTGATCATATGTTTATGTTTACTGGTATTAACAGGATGTTCTTCATCTGATTCAGATAAAAAAGAAGAGAACAGTACGAATACATCCTCAACAGATTCATTAGACGATACTTTCTATCCAATGGTGAATTTAGGAACAAACATTATCAGAGAAAACTACTACAAAGACTTTTATTCTTCTGATGATTTTCAGACAATTGGTAGAGAACTTCAGGTATTGGCAACAGAACATTTTTCAACTTCTGATTATTATATGTCTGAAGGATTACAGCTTGTAAAAAAAGATAAAGATAAGCTTTTAAAAAGATCAAGTGATCCTGATGAATATCCATATACATTGCAGACTGCTAAAGGAACAACTATAGAAAATGTTCAGGATCCAATTATGGTGGAAAATATATGTGAACAGGATCTTTACACAAAAAATGGAACTGATTATACTTTAGCAGGTATGGCCATTGCGGTTATTCTTGATCCTACTGGTGGGGGAGAAGAGAGAATGTCAGATGATACGATTAACAGTTATGGGAAAGATGTCATAGAGAAACTGTATAAGTATCTGCAGTCTAAAAACGATCTCAAGGATATTCCTGTTGTCATTGGAGTGTATCAGGAAAATATCAATTCAGAAAACAGTTATAATGGTAAATTTATCTTAAGTAGTTATTGCGAAAATGGATCAGTTGGTAAAATCAACACTTTGGATTATGATACATATATTTTTACAAGTGATGAAGCCAAAGAAGCAGATGAAGAAACTGAATCACAGTTTTCAGTTTTCAAAAACAATTTAAAGAATGCTGCTACAGAAGCAGTTGGAGTGGTCGGTTATGGAAAATATAAAGATGGATCGATTCAGTCTTTAAAGATTCAGCTGACAGTAAGTGTAAAGACGTATACTGAACTTATTTACATGGTTGAACTAGCTGCTGACGAAATAGACAGTCGCTTTACCGGATTTGACTGCTATGCAATCGTTAATGATCAGGATGGGCTGAAAGCTGTTATTATAAAAAAAGCTGGTGAAGATGCACAAAGTCAATTGCTGTATTAAGGGGTATTATTTCAGAATGTACATTTTGTAATATATTTGATACAATGGTAGAAAAGAGGGTGGAATAATGGCAAAGAAAAGATTTTCTTTTGATGATACAATTGAATATGATAAAGAGGAACTGACACCTAATAATGATCTGCATGCTTCACACATGAATACAAAATTTGAATTTGATGACAGTGAACAGGAAATGATATCAACAGGTAATGGAGAGAAACAAGTGAAAAAAAATAAAAAAAAGAAAAGAAAACTGAAATTATGGGTGATCATCCTGTTAGCAGTTATTGCGGTGATTACAGTCTTTTTCCTTTATATTTTTGTATTTGCAGGGAACAGTGATGGTCCTGTTTATGGGGATCGCTGTGCCAGTATACTAACAATTGATGATGATAAATTGGCTCAGGGGGAAGCAGCAATCGAAGCCAATGAAAATATTACTGATGTGAATATTGAAGTTAACTGTCGAACAGTTAAAATGACGTATACCTTTGTTAACAGTATTTCGGCAGAAGATGCAAAAACGATTACGGAAAGCACATTGCACAGCTTTGATGATGCCATTGGTCAGACAAAAGAAGATGGTGCAGCCTGGTCTCAACTGTTTAATAAAGCTAACGGAAGAATGCAATATGATGTTGATCTTATTCTTAAGGCTGATGGAAATGAAAGTTTTCCTATTTTTGGAGTCAAACATGCCGGTGTTGATACGATTACCTATACTGGACAGGAAGTTAAAGACCAGGAATCTGCTGATCGTGCTTTACAGAATCAGGCTGAAATTGATGCGGCTAATGCAGCACAAGGAAATTAGAAACGAGCATTGCTCGTTTTTCTTTAGGGAGGACATATGAAAAAAAATGACTATTTTACAGGTGAATGTATTGATCAGGGACATGATGGCAAAGGTATAGTGAAATATGAGGGTTTTACTCATTTTGTCAATGGGATGATTACTGGGGAAAAAGGAAAAATCAAGTGTATTAAAATGTTAAAAAACTATGGGGTTGGCAGACTGATTGAATTGCAGAAAGCTTCTCCTGAGAGAGTGAATCCAAAGTGTCACATTTATAAAGGGTGTGGAGGCTGTCATCTAATGCATATGAGCAGCCATGGTCAGCAAAGTTTCAAGACCAAAAGAGTTAAAGACTGTTTTGAAAGAATAGGATCGCTTCATGTAGATGTCCATGACTGCTTGATGCAGGAAGATCCCTGGTTTTATCGTAATAAAGTTCAGATGCCTGTAGGTTATAATAAAGATCATCATTTGATTACTGGGTTTTATAAACAGAAAACCAATGATATCATTGACTGTCAGCAATGTCTGATTCAAAATGAAGAATCCAATAGACTCATTCAAAGAGTTAAAGAGTTATTCGAACAGTATCATGTTGAACCTTATGATAAAGTCACACATCAGGGAAATATCAAGCATATTGTTACCAAAAAGGGATATCACAGTCAGGAAATGATGTTATGTTTGATTACTTATGAAAGAAAAATCGCACATATTGATCAGATCGTTGATACTTTGTGTAAAGAGTTTAAACATTTAAAAACGATCATCCAAAATATCAATCCCAAACACGATAATGTTATCCTTGGTGATGAAGAGATTCTTTTATATGGACCAGGATATATTTTCGACACACTGTTAGGAAACACATATAAAATTTCATTGAAATCTTTTTATCAGATCAATCCTGTGCAGGTTGAAGTGCTTTATCAAAAGGCAATTGAATTTGCTGAGCTGGATAGCGATGATACTGTTCTAGATGCCTACTGTGGAATTGGAACGATCTCACTTTCTGTTGCCAGTCATGTAAAGAAGGTGTATGGTGTAGAAATTGTTAAGGAAGCTATTGCTGATGCCAAGAACAATGCTGTGCTGAATAAGATTGATAATGTTGAATTTGTCTGTGATGACGCAGGAAAATATATGATGTCTCTGACAAATCAGCATATTCATCTTGATGTGGTTTTTGTTGATCCGCCTAGAAAGGGATGTTCACAGGAATTTTTGGATTATCTGCTTCAGGCTCAACCAGAGAAAATTGTTTATATTTCATGTGATGTTGCAACGCAGGCAAGAGATGTAAAAATATTGAGTGAACAGGGATATCATGTGGAAACTGTGCAGCCTGTTGATATGTTCCCACACACTTTTCACATTGAAAATATCTGTCTGCTTGTTAAAGATCATCAAAGAGCTGAAAAAGGGGAATAAAATGTCAAAACAACTCATATTTTATTTAATAACAGTTAATCTGGTGACGTTTGTTTTTTATGGAATCGATAAATATAAGGCGATTCATCATCGGTGGCGCATTTCAGAGTTTTTTTTGCTGTTGATGACGTTTATTGGCGGCAGTCTAGGGGCCGTTTCAGGCATGAGTCTGTTCCATCATAAAACCAGACACCTGAAGTTTAAAATACTCGTACCGTTATTTTTTATTTTGCATGTCATGTTCATTGTGGTCTATATAAGCACAACAGTGATATAATAGTTATGAATCAGGAAAAAGGAAAAGAGGTAAATAAAATGAAAGTATTATTAGTCAACGGCAGCTCACATCCTAAAGGATGTACCAACAGAGCTTTAGAAGAAGTTGCCAAAGCACTTAATGAAGAAGGAATCGATACTTTGATCTATCATATTCCTAATCGAGAAATGAATGACTGTATTGCCTGTCTGTCATGTCGTAAGACAGGAAAATGTGTATTTGATGATGCCGTCAATGAGTTTACAGCTATGGCCAAAGATGCTGATGGCTTCGTTTTTGGAACACCTGTATACTATGCTCATCCTACAGGAAAACTATTAGCATTTATGGATAGGGCATTTTATAGTGCCAAACAGAATTTCGCGCATAAGCCCGCAGCAGCTGTTTCTTCATCAAGACGTGCAGGAAATGTAACAAGCATGGATGTTATCAATAAACATTTCAGCATCAGTGAGATGCCTATTATTTCTTCAAACTATTGGAATGAAGTTCATGGTCAAAAACCTGAAGATGTCGAAAAAGATGAAGAAGGTTTAGCAACAATGTATGCATTAGGCAAGAATATGGCATGGATTTTAAAATGTATTGAAGCTGGTAAAAAAGCAGGAATTGAAA
The DNA here is from genome assembly GCA_949290865.1 of uncultured Bacillota bacterium. Taxonomy (GTDB): domain Bacteria; phylum Bacillota_I; class Bacilli_A; order Erysipelotrichales; family Coprobacillaceae; genus Faecalibacillus. The sequence continues at coordinate 214 of CASETM010000032.1, read as the reverse complement.
TTCCTCAGAATGTGAAGAAGGCAACGAATTTTATTAAATAATAATTTAAATGAAAGTGTCAATGATACTTTCATTTTTTATTAACGAAGTGAATACCACGTGCTATGCGCGTGGTAAGATTTTAGCTTAAGCGTTGTGAATAAAAACCTCCAATGATAAGATATATTTAGCCTGGCAGCTGAATATAAAATCAAAGGAGGATGTCTAATGAAAG
>CASETM010000031.1 GCA_949290865.1 uncultured Bacillota bacterium | reverse complement strand
GATTGATGAAATTAGACAATTGTTTGCCGGAACAGTTTCTGTTTCTGATTTAATGGCACAGAAAAAAGGGTTTCTGGAAAATGTGATTGATAATAAAAAAAGAGCCATAAATATCATTGTGCAAACACTTGAACGGAAAAAAGCCTGTTTTTGTTTTCTTGATGTTCCTGATGAATACAAAAATGAAATCTATGTCTGCTTTAAGGAAAACGATATCACTATATACGATTATTATCAGAATCAGGCTTATCTTACTTTTTCATATGATGAAATAGAAAAGATCAAATTATCATTATGTACGAGAATCTCTTCACAGAGTCTAAAAGATGATAAAATCACACCAGTTGCCATAAACCGTATTGGATTGCCAACATATTTTTATATTGATCTTGATATCCGAATCAAAGGAGTGATTTATCAATATGAAAGTACATCATTGGATCATATGACTGAAATTATGACAAGCTTATCAAAGCTGTCTTATATAGAAGATCCTTTAGGGTTGATTGAAATTTTTCAAAAAAATACATCACGTCTACAGTTAGAAAAAGTTCTCATGTCACATCTGAAATCATGGCAAAAAGAATTTGATATTGATAATCCTCGTAGTTTTGAGATTATTCCACAGGTAAAACGTGTCACTGCAGACATCAGGAAAGAGGGGACAAAAATATCTGATGTTTTTGATGAAAACAAAATGTTAAGGTACAAAGGTATTATTATCAGTATAGTTATCTTAATCATTATTTTCTTTTGTTTCTGGTTGCTTGGATAGAAGAGAAAGCAGACTATTCGGTCTGCTTTTGATGCATGATAGTGTAAAAACCACCTTCAATACTATAAGCCTGATAGCCTTGCTGACAAAGGGTGTCGGCAAGCAGTTTCGATTGTCTGCCACTGTAACATAATAGAATAAGTGGTTCTTTTTTGGAAAAAAAGTAGTGATCGAGACTGAATTTTTCATGAGGAATATTGATAAATTTCTGAAAATGGAGCTTTTGATATTCATAGGGATCTCTTAAATCGACAAACTGGTAGTTTTTCTCCAGCATGGCAGGAAGTTGAGAAATAGGAATCTGATTGTTATTATTCATTATTTTCACCTCATAATATCATATGAAAACTCATTGAAAACAATGATTATAGATGATATAATTTTAGCATGGAGGAAGTGTAAAGATGGATAAAAAAACAATTAGAGATATTGAAGTCACTGGAAAAACTGTCTTAGTTCGTGTTGACTTCAACGTACCAAGAAGTAAAGATACTGGAGAAATTACTAATGATAATCGTATTGTAGCAGCATTACCTACAATCAAATATTTATTAGATCAGTCTCCTAAAGCTATTGTCTTATTCTCACATTTAGGAAAAGTAAAAACAGAAGAAGACAAAGCGAAAAACAATTTAGCAGTTGTTGCACCAAGATTAGCTGAATTATTAGGAAAAGATGTTAAATTTGTGGACTGCACTCGTGGAGCTGAATTAGAAGAAGCAGTTAAAAATGCTGATAACGGACAAGTTATCTTAGTACAGAATACGCGTTATGAAAAAGGTGAAAGCAAAAATGATCCTGAATTAGGTGCTTACTGGGCATCTTTAGGTGATGTTTTTGTTGAAGATGCATTTGGTTCTGTTCATAGAGCACATGCTTCTACAGCTGGAATCCCTGCTCATTTACCATCAGCAGTTGGTTTCTTAGTAGAAAAAGAAATTAATTACATCGGAAAAGCAGTAAATGATCCTGAAAGACCAATGGTTGCTATCCTGGGTGGAGCAAAAGTTTCTGATAAGATCTTAGTTATCGAAAACTTATTAAAGATTGCTGACAAAGTTATCGTTGGTGGTGGTATGTCATATACATTCAACGTTGCTAAAGGAATGAAAGTTGGTACTTCTTTATTAGAAGAAGACAGAGTACAGGTTGCTAAAGATATCATGGCTAAAGCTGGAGATAAATTATTATTACCAGTTGATGCTGTAGTTAACAATGCATTCTCTGAAGAAGGAGATATC
>CASETM010000030.1 GCA_949290865.1 uncultured Bacillota bacterium | reverse complement strand
TGTTGATCCATCTTTCATTTGTATTTCGACCATTTCATCGTAAGAAGCCCCTTTAACGTGGTCTAAAACGACTAATGATCCATTGATTTCATCTAATCCTACATATTGTAGTGCCATAATCATTTCCTCCTAAGCCACTGATTGAATAGCTTCATCGATATCCTGATAATAAGAATCTAATTTATCTATATCATCATTTGGTATATCATATTTCATCTTGATCAGCTGATCAAAAATACCAGTTTCACTGATTGCTCTGACAACTTTTCCCTGAGCAATTGCTTCCTGACATTTCTTATTCAGATAAAGAATGACTTCCATCATCTTCAGCTGTTTCTTTAATGGTACATATGTATCATCTTTATGGAAAGCATTCTGCTGCAGATAGCCAACACGTACAACTTTCGCAATCTCAATAACCAGTCTTTGATCTTCTGGTAACACATCTGGTCCCATCAGATTAACAATTTCATTCAGCTTTGCTTCTTCAGCCAGGATATAAGACAGTTCCTGTCTGTCACTGACAAACTTTGGCCCAACATTTTCATCATACCATTTTTCCAGATCATAAACATAGTCACTGTAAGACTGTGTCCAGTTGATCGCAAAATAGTGACGAGCGTAAGCCAGCGCTTTATCCAGAGCCCAGAAACATCTGACGAAACGTTTCGTATTCTGTGTTACTGGTTCAGAAAAATCTGCACCCTGAGGAGAAACGGCACCAATAATCGATACTGATCCTTCCTGACCGTTTAATGTTTTCATATATCCAGCACGTTCATAGAACTGTGACAGACGTGAAGGCAAGTATGCTGGAAAGCCTTCTTCGGCTGGCATTTCTTCCAGACGTCCTGAAATTTCACGCAGCGCTTCTGCCCAACGTGATGTTGAATCAGCCATGATTGCACAATGATAACCCATATCACGATAATATTCAGCTAAAGTAATTCCTGTATAAATACTGGCTTCACGAGCCGCTACCGGCATGTTAGACGTATTGGCAATCAACACTGTTCTGTCAGTTAGCGGTTTGTTAGATTTTGGATCGATCAGTTCCTGGAATTCTTCTAGAACCTGTGTCATTTCGTTTCCACGTTCTCCACAACCAACATAAACGATAATATCGGCATCACACCATTTCGCAATCTGGTGTTGTGTCATAGTTTTCCCTGTTCCGAACCCACCAGGAATAGCGGCAGTTCCACCTTTAGCAATTGGAAACAACGTATCAATAACACGCTGCCCTGTAACCAGCGGAATAGAAATTGGCAGCCTTTCCTGAGTTGGACGGGCCTGTTTGATTGGCCATTTCTGACAAAGCGTACATTCATGAATATGACCTTCTTCATCTTCTATTTTCATGACAACATCGTTAATACGATATTGTCCATTTTCTTTTACTTCAACAACTTTTCCTGTTAATAAAGGAGAAAGCATGCAACGATGTTCGATCAAATCAGTTTCAGGACAGGTCGCATAAATATCGCCACCTTTTAACATGTCGCCAACTTTGACTTTCATCGTAACATCCCAGGTTTTGTTGACATCCAAAGAATCAACATCGCTTCCAGGATGAATAAATGCTCCTGATTCTTCCGCAATAGCCTGTAATGGACGTTCAATTCCATCAAAGATATTACGTAATATTCCAGGACCTAAAGTAACACAGATTGGCTGTCCTGTTGAAATGACCGGTTCACCTGGTTTTAATCCTGTTGTCGTTTCATAAACCTGGATCGTTGTACTATCTTTTGAGATAGAAATAACTTCGCCCATCAAACGACTGTTCCCAACATAAACCATTTCCAGCATTGAAAATTCTGTTGCATTTTTAACTTTAACAACGGGACCATTAATTGAATAAATTACACTATTACCCATATTTAACCTCCCTATTTAATCATTAATCCAGATGTCTTATAGAACCAGTCTTTCTGATTTTCTAACGCAAAATCTAAAGTTTCATCTACAACAACATGTGTTTCTGGATTTTCTATCATAAAACCACCTAACTGGATTGAATCGGCAGTCTGCACATCAATATCTAAACCATAAGCTTTTTTCAGGTCTTCCTGATAAACCATGTCATCTTTTCTTAAATAAAGCACACAGCCTGTCATCTGATATTCTTCACCAGCTTTTCTGACATGATCTACTAAATAATCTTTATATTGATTTCCACTTACAAACTCATTGATTTTTTCCTTTGCTTCTTTAAAGATTTCTGCGACATATGCTTCTCTTTTCGCAACCAGTTTTTTCGTTCTTTCTTCCAGCTGCGTTGCAGCATCAATACTTGCTTTTGAAGAAATAGTGGCCAGCTCTTTTTTTAATTGATGATCGGCATCATTTTTTGCTTCTTCCTGCATCTGTCGGTAAGCTTCCTGTTCTAAGGCTTTGGCTTCATTTAAGATATCTTCCTCTTCTTTTGAAGCAATTTTTTCTATTTCATCTTTAATATAAAGAAATACCTGTTCTTTGTTTCCCATAAAATCATCTCCTATAACTTAACCCCTATCGCTTCTGAAACATATCGGTCAATAGTTTCTCCGATTTTACTATCTCCATGTCGGTCTGGAATTTCCACAAGCAAAGGACGACTTTGTTTTAATTTAATTTCAGAAATAACATCAGGAGCTAATTCAATTAATTTTGTTGTTATTAAAATAACACCAATAGAAGGATCTTTCAGTTTCACTTCCAGAAGTTCTAGAAAGTCTCTTCTTTTATGAACAACCTCTCCTTCGATACCCACAAGTCTTAGACCCATTTGAGTATCAACATTATCACTAATTAAATAAAATTTCATATTCGTTCTCTCTTTTACAGTTTGTTGATAATTAAGATAGAAATCAATAATCCATAAATAGCAACCCCTTCACCTAAGGCAACGAAAATTAATGATTTACCAAAGTTCTTTTCATTTTCAGAGAATGCTCCGATAGCAGCTGGAGCTGCAGCAGCTACAGCAATACCAGCACCTAATGCTGACATACCAGTTGAAAGTGAAGCTGCAACGAATCCTAAACCTTGCGCAATTGTTCCTGTCATTGTCGCAATTTCACCTGCCGCAAATACACCTGAATCAGACATTGCCAGCATTAAGCATAATAACACTGCACCGGCAAAACCGCTGACATGCATCGCTAATCTCATTTTTGCACTTTGTGCAGAAACCTTTCCTGTAAATACCTTAACTAATGGTAACGATAATAAAACAACGACTACTAATGGTAATAAAATTTCTAAAACTGTCATAATAAATTTCCTCCTCTATTTTATTCTTCCTTAATAGTTTTAAATGGGATACCATTTCCTTCATAATAACGTGAAAACATCTCATAAAACTCTAGACGTAATACCTGGATACCAACAATTAGTCCTTCCAGACACATAACGAAAGCATTTCCTAAAATCAGGACAATAATTTCACCAAATCCTCCAATCATTTCCGCCAGAGTATAAACAACCAGCATCATTCCTGCATGTGATAAAACAAATCCCCCCACACGCAAAAATGACATTGTATTGGTAATAAAAGATAAAACAACTTCAAACAGTTCAAAAAATCCTTCTACAAAGAATGCCCCAAATCCATTTGGAAACATCGTTTCATGTTCAGAAATCTTTCTGGTCAGTGGTTCCTTTAAGAAAATCAGCACCAGTGGCAGAACAATCAGCACCAGTATGTAGATCATATTGACAAAGTTCATACCAAGCATGACATTGATCGCAAAGCCCAGAACAGCGACATAGAATGTCACCCCACACAATCCATTCTGACTTAAAATGGCTTCACACATATTCTTTTTCTTAAAATTCAAAACAATATTGAAAATCATTGAAATCAGGATCAAAACGACTCCTAAACCAATGGCCGCCAGTAAAAGCGTCATCGTATTTTCCGAAGACATAGCATTAAAAAATGAAATTCCTTTGAAATTTTCTGCCAAGAATTCTTCATTTCCAAAAACCGAACCAAAGAACAGTCCAAAGATCGCACTGGAAATTCCTAAACGAACCCCAACACCACCTAATCCTAATTTAAATTTCTTTTCTGCAATCAGTCCGACCAGCGATAGAATAATTCCCTGTCCCAAATCGCCAAACATAATACCAAATAACAATGTATAGGAAATAGCAACAAGCAACGTTGGATCGACATCGTTATATTTTGGTACACCATACATTTCAACGAACATACGGAATGGTTTCGCAAACCATGTATTTTTGAGTTTTGTCGGCGGTTCCAGTCTCACATCTGAAGTTGCTGGTAAAACTTCAACAACAACACCTTCGATATTTTCAAAAGTCTTTTTAAAATCATCAATCTGATCTTTCAGCACAAAACCATTGACAATCAGCTTATCACCAGCTCTAACAATATACTTCTGCATTACAAAAAGTGAATTCAGCTGTTTCGCAATCGTATAAATTCTATTCAGCTCATCCATATTTTCATCAATCAGTTTTAAAATTCGCTGATTCAGATTTTCACTGTACTGTTTTGCCAGATTAGACTCTTCCTGTATTTCTGCTTCCGCCAGTTCACATGAGCCATGAACAAACTCAGGAATATAGATTTTTTCAAAATATAATGAAGAAAAAATATTATCAACTTCCGGTGCATCATTTGGTGTCGTAACATACATACACCAGACAAACTTATCATCCCTTTTAAACCCTTTATAGGCAAAAGGCAAGGCATCGTAATATTCCAGTTTCCCTTCATTATTGATTGGCAGCTTTCCAAAACGAATCTGTAGATATTTACAATTAAACAGTTCATCAAAGTTAATATTTGATCCTTCAACATGATTCAGCTGCGTAATCGCATCATCATTTTCTTTGATCATTTTCAGCAGCTGTTCTTTCACTGCATAAATACGATCAAGATCCAAAAACAAATCATCCAAAAACTCTTTGGCTTTCAAAACATTCAACTGTGTATCGGTTTCCACTTCATTAACCTGAAACTGATATTTATTGACCATATCTTCAATTCTTACCAGCAATTCTTCATACAGGTTTTCATTATTGTATGCGGAAAGACCGGCAACACTGTCAGTAAATTTACTGGCCAGTTCCGGATGGAAATCATCTCGTTCATACAATTTTAGCAAAACATCGTTGTAATGATGATTATCAAAATTGATACTGACTAAATTGAGTTTCGCTATCGCCATTATACCCCTCCTTTACTCATAGTTTTTTTTCTTGAAATGTTTTTTATGATCATCATAAACATATAAAATATCAGATTAATCAAGATAAAGACAACAAAACGAACAGCTATGCTGGTTGAAATCTGAGGAATGAGCAAAGGGCTGTGATACATTGGCTGCTGATAAAAAATCGTGGCAGTCATCAGACCACCAATCAGAACAAACAGACCAACTCTTTGTAAGAGCTTTGCATACTTTCCTTTGATTATGACTGATAACAGGATCAAAGCAACCCCTAATCCTAAATCTCCAATCAGCAATAAAGCTGACAACAGCATAATAACAGCAATCAGTCCTGTTGGATCGAAACAGTCTCCAGATTTAAAACTGATGAGTTTTTCAAATGGCTTGACAAAAGAATTGTTTTTTAGAATAACGGGTTCCATGATTCCTTTTTCATAGTAAAGATTGACTGGATGTTCTGTCACCGTTAACCCTTCCCCATGAAAAATTTCTGTCATTTTCATTTTATTATATGGACTGAATACATAGACTGATGCTTTATCATTTAAGCTGGCAACATACTTGCATGATGCAAACAGATTTTTTAAATATAATAACTGATTGTCATATGATAATAGCTGTTTTTTATTATCTTTTTTGATTTTATCTATTCTTAATAACAGATCTTCGATATATTTTTCCATTGTCAAATGTTCGTTTTTCAGTTCTGTAACAGCATCTTCAATTTTTCCATGAGCAAACTGTGGTATAACGATTTCCTGAAAATCAATAGCTGAAAAAATGTTATCGATCTCTCCGATTTCCTTATTCAAGGCACAATAAACAACCCATAAATACTGATCATCAGATGACAGTTTTCTAATGATAAAATGTTCATTCTGATAGTATTTGATCTTATCCATCTGCGAAAGTGGAATCTTTCCAAAACGCAAAGAGATATATTTCAGTTCCTGAATTTCATCCAGAGAGACATCCTGTTTCTGAAGATGTTTCAGTAAAGTTACAGCTTCACGGTTTTCTTCTTTTTCACGATTGATATCATCAATAACCTGATAAAGTGATGAAACTTTTTCATCCACTTCTTTAAGATATTCATGAAAGCTCTGTAAATCGATATCTTCTTTAGGAAATTCTATTTTTTCTTTTTTGATATCCAGTTTTTCAATGAGCTGTTCAACTTCATCTAAAGGTGCACTGTATGGATCATCCATATGAACAGGTTCCACCTTCTGCAGATATTTTGCCAGTTCTTTCACTTCCTGTGGATATATATGCTGATCACTGTCAAGTAACATCAAGACATTGATCATATCTTCTTTCGTAAAGACAATATTGTAAAAATGATTCCTGATAATTGCCAAATTAACCGCCCCCTATGCATAAATCAGATTTGTCTCAATTTGGGAAACATCCTGATTGTAACGAATACCTTCAACAATATGTTTCAGGTTATCTATTTCAATTTTCTGCAAGATACAATAGGTCATGTATACCAGTGGTGCGCTGTTTGAAAAACGCATATATTTTCTTGCGATATTGTATTCTACATTTTCAAAACAATATTCAATATATGTATACTGTCTGTCATCGAGAAACTGCTGATATGGTGAACTTGCCAGAATGGTCAAAACATCTTTGGCTGCTGGTGCCTGGATCAGCTGTTCAATAATACCTTTTGACAGTCTTGAATAATCAAGAAACAGTGATTTTCTAATCTGTTCTTCATCTTCCTGAAAATACTGTTTATAACGATAAATCTTTGTAATATTCTTTAACTCAATCGATGTAAACAGAATGTTCAGTAAATCCTTCTGTGTTTTTCCTTTGAAATGCCCTTTAATAATCGTAACAATATTTTCATAATAAAGTTTTTTCAGTTGAAAATAGACTTCATTAAGATCAACCTGATCGTGAAAATCAATGTTTTTTAGAATTTTATAATATCTCGTTCTTTCCAGATATTTGACCAGTTCATCAAAAGAATCGATATTGACTAGCCCATAGATATTAAAACTTGTCAGTTTTGCCAGATAGTCTGGAATCGATAGATCAAAACTCATCTGATTCTTCGCCTTTAATGCGTACATCTTATCAATGATCATTCTGATTTCTACTCCGACAATTTCAAATCTGTAAAAATCCATATTGGCTTTATCAGCATACTTCATCAGACGCGAACAGCGACGATAGTATTCTTTATCAAGACAGTCTTCAACCTGTTGACGATGAACATGTCTGACATTAATATCCTGCAGTGCTTCCGCATAGCTTGTCTGTGCCTTTAAATAGGCAACAGCATCCCCTATCGTCTGTTTACGCACCAGATCAGCATAAACTTCCTGCGTTAATCTTGCTCCATACATTGCTTTGGCTTTTGCACATAGCGCATTTGCTGACATTGACATTTTTTCACCTTCTTCTATTTAATACAGCGATTGACTATTTCTTCTACCCATTTATCCTTATTTTGAGTATACAACTGTTCCATTTTATTCATTGAAGCATAGAAAGCTTCTTCCTGCAGTTTTTCTTCCTGCCTGTTTTTATCAAGCAGTTCCTGTTTATGTTTTTCAATCTGTGTTTGTTGACTTTTGATATATTCATCATATATAGATGACTTTTTTTCTGTCATGTGAGACTGAGCATCACGTTTTTTCTGTTTTGCTGCTTCAACTTTTTCTACGCATTGACGATCAAACTCAACTAATCTTTGAATAATATCATCCATTTCATCCACCTCTTTTACTTTTCTTTTTGACGTTTATTGTACTCTTATAATTTGAAAATTCAATATCTTTAAGAAAGTTTTTTATCTCACTTTAATCATATTCCTGTTTTATAAAAATTGTAAGCATATTTTCAATTTTGTGCTAGAATAGATAAAGTGAGGTGATTTATATGATTAATGAAAAAATCAGACAATTAAGAACATTAATGAAAGATAATGGTATCGACATATATATTATTCCTACAAATGACTATCACAGCAGCGAATACGTTGGTGATTATTTCAAGTGCAGGGAATATATGTCAGGATTTACCGGATCAGCAGGAACTCTGATCGTTACTTTAGAAGAAGCATGTCTATGGGTCGATGGCCGTTATTTCATTCAGGCAGAAAAAGAAATTGCCGGCAGTGAGATCAAGCTGATGAAAATGGCTATGCCCCATGTCTTAACGATCAATGAATATTTAAATCAGTTTAAAGATCAGACTATCGGCTTTGATGGAAAGGTCATTCCTTATCAAAGCGCTTTACAGTATGGACAGCATATCAAAGCTGATCAAGATCTCGTCGCACAGATCTGGAAAGACAGACCAGCCATGTCAAAACAGTCAGCCTTTCTTTTTGATGAATTCTACTGTGGTGAATCCCGTACCAGCAAGCTCAAAAGAATTCGTGAAGAGATGAAAGATATTCCTTATCATCTGATCAGCTCTTTAGATGATATTGCCTGGATCTTCAATATCAGAGGACAGGATGTCGCAGCCACTCCTGTTGTTTTGGCCTATGCTCTGATCACTCAGGAAAAAGCTTTCCTGTATCTGCAAAACGGTGTTTTAAACGCTGAAATGATCACTGCTTTGCAGCAGGATCAGATTTTTGTCAAAGACTATTATGATCTGTATCAAGATGTGAAAACAATCCATGGACAAGTCATGCTTGATGGATCAACCGTCAATTATGCATTAGCATCCAAACTGCGTGAAGAACAGATCGTTGACAGGATCAATCCTAGTCAGCTTATGAAAGCCATCAAAAATGACACTGAAATCAAAGCGACAAAAAACGCACATTTAAAAGATGGGATTGCTGTTACAAAATTCATGTACTGGCTTAAACATACGATCGGTAAAAGTGAACTCAACGAAATGGCGGTTGCTGAAAAACTGCTGGCATTTAGAAAGCAGCAGGATCTGTTTAAAGACATCAGTTTTACAACGATCTGTGCCTATGGTCCAAATGCGGCGTTGATGCACTATCATCCTACAGCTGAAAATCATGCCAATATTGATGCTCAAGGATTACTGTTAATTGACAGTGGTGGTCAGTATCTTGATGGAACAACAGATATTACCAGAACATTCGTTATGGGACCATTGACCGATAAAGAAAAAAGAGATTTCACAATTGCCTTAAAAGCTATGCTGCGACTGCAGAATGCCCATTTTATCAAAGGTGTGACAACGGGAGAAAATCTGGATATCCTGGCTCGTGGTATCATCTACGAATATGATTTAGACTATCGCTGTGGAACTGGTCACGGAGTTGGACATTTTTTAAGTGTTCATGAAGGACCAAATGGTATTCGTCCTAAATCACTTTCTGTCAATGCACATATTCTGCCAGGCATGATCACCACTGATGAACCAGGTGTCTATAATGAAGGTGAATACGGTATCCGTCATGAAAACGAACTGTTATGCATTGAAGGTGAAACCAACGAATATGGAACCTTCCTTCATTTTGAACCGATCACTTATGTTCCTTTCGATCTGGAAGGTATCGATTATGACTATCTGTCTAACAAAGAAATAGAATCTTTAAACAATTATCAGAAGATGGTTTATCACAAATTGGAAAACTATCTTAGTGAAGAAGAAAGAAACTGGTATTTACACAATCTGATCATAAAATAAAAAGTATGATAGCAATGGAATCAACCCTGTTATGCAAATCATGGGGTTCATTTCATCTATCATACTTTTTTATAAATAATGAATATATTCGAAAGCCTTATCCACCGACAGAGAAAAAGCCAAAGCAATTTTTTCAGCAATCTCTTCATCAGGAAGTTCCATATCCTGCAGCAGAGAAACAACCGTTAAAATATCTTCCTTTCTGGTTTTCTCCTTGACATCATTCATCAGACTTTCTAATGTTTCAAAAATATTGATTTTATCATCATCCTGTTTTTCCAGGCTTTTCATGACCGCCTGTTTCACTTCACGGGCATGAGAACGTTCTGCTCGATACAAAATATATGCCTTTGCAACTCTGACATAACCAAGTTCAATCAGCACTTCTTCAACTGTATCCTGAACAAGCTCAACTGTTGGCAAGGCAATTTGCTTGTTTTCCAGTCTTTCTTGCACAACATCTGCAATTTCCAGTGCCGTTTTTAATTCCGCTTTCTTTTCGCAGGCCTGGAAAGCTTTATAGATTGCTCCAGCGATTTTATTCACTTCAAAAGCAACCAGTCTGCCATCTCTTTTTCTAATGCATTCTATCATCTTTCTTTCCTCACTTATATATAGTATAAAAGAAAATGGGTTTTATTGCATATATTATAACCTAAATCCGGTATTTTTTTATACTTACATGATAATTTTTATAAGTTGCAACCAATATTTCATCTTCAAGCTTTTCAATCAGACTGTATCTGAACATATCTTCCTGATTAAGATTATATCTTTGAATCAGATCATGCTTGCACTGTTTTTCATTGTCAAGACGACTGGTCCACCATCTTTTTGGTTTAACTTTTGCCAGACGCAGATAATCTTCAATCAGTTCATCTTCATAATGATGCTCTAAATAATCGTTAAGATAGGAAAACAGTTCATCACTTTGATAGCCAAAAAACTTAAAATGATGCTCCTGATAATACTGACCTAACGATAAAAAGAAATAAAAAGGTGAAGGAACAGCACGCAGAACCTTGTTCATCGTTATTGGCATGCGTCCTGAATTCCAGTATTTCTGCAACATATCTTCCGCCAGATGAATTTTTTGAATATCTGCAACAAACAAATCATGACTCTGGATCAGTTCATAGGGAGCTTTTTGATCATAGATATACCCATAATCATCAGCCTGTTTTCTCAGACTCGTCCCTCTTAACAGCTTAAGAAAACCAAGCTGCAGTTCTTTAGGATAAAGCTGAAAAACATCATCAAATGACTGAGCAAAGCGCTGCAAATTTTCTAAAGGCAGTCCTGCAATCAGATCAAGATGAAAATCAATCTTGTGATTCTTCTGCAGTTGTCTGATGACATCACACAATCTGTCAAAATCCTGATACCTTCTCACGATCTGATTTGTTGGTTCATAGGTTGACTGGATGCCTATTTCAAAACGCAGCAGACCATCAGGAGCATATTCATTAATAAAATCAATGATCCTTTGATCCAGGACATCACCATTAATTTCAAACTGGAACTGGACTCCAGGACGATAATGTTTAAAGATGAAATCTAGAATAGCCAATGCATGTTCCGTTTTGGCATTAAAAGAACGATCCAATAACTTTATGATTTTAACATCCGTCTGCAAAATGAGTTCCAGCTGTTTTTTTAAATAATCAATTGAAAAAAATCTCAGACCTTTTTCCAATGACGATAAACAGTATTGACACTGATAAGGGCAGCCACGGCTGGTTTCAAAATACAAGATTCGATTTTTCATATCTTTCATATCCCTTGGTAATAGATAAGGGGAATCAAGCGTTTCCAGATATTGCAAATCGACCGGTGGAATCAGTCGCTGATCTCTTTTGTGAGGTGTGCTGACTCCCTGAATATTGACTTCCTGATGATTTTCGAGGCAGCTTAATAGCTGATTCAGGGCGACTTCTCCTTCACCAGCCATCAAATAGTCGATTGCAAAATCATCGAGGAATGGATCGATTTCATAAGTCACTTCTGGTCCACCAATGACAATGATCAGCTCTTTTTGACTTTGTTTGAGCAGCTGACATAGCCTTTGGATATGATCGACATTCCAAATATAGACGCTTAAACAAAGCACATCGATATGCATATTTAATATATCTGACGCAATATTTTCGATTTTATCTTTGATTGTATATTCTTTAAAATCTATATCGTGTCTGTCCTTACACGCTACATAAAGGAGACGGACTGACAATGATTTATGGATGAATTTTGAATTAAGTGTTGCGATTAATGTTTTCATTTTCTTCTATATGAAAATCTAGAGCGTAAACTCTAGATTTTAATCCTTTTTCAATTCTGGTATAACGTTATTATATAAACAGTATTCTTCAAATGTCCAGCTATGTTCCGTCATATCTCTAGCCACATCTTCACCTACATAACGTAAATGCCATGGTTCATGACTGATTCCAGTAATATTGTCTTTTCCTTCTTCAAAACGAATGACAAAACCATACTTCTGACAGTTAGCTAAAACCCATTTATATTCTGCAGTATCACTGAAAACAAGACGCTGTCCATCAACGACGCTCTGTGATGTCATATCAAGTCCCAGTCCTGTCTGATGTTCACTGGCACCTGGTTTAGCAACATATTCAGCTGCATAGGCACCACCATATTTCTGTTCTGTTTCGTTATAGATTTTAGTCTGTTCAGCATATGAACGATAACCACTGTTTAACAGTAAATGAAGATCTTCTTTTTCAGCATCTTTGATCATTTTGACCATGGCTTCATAGGCATCTTTTCTTAACATTCTGTTTCCACAGTCAGGTGCAACATATTTCTCTTCTGGTTCTACCAAATCACCAGGTTCATAGTCAGCACTTAAATAAAATCCTTTTTTGACCAGTGACAGCAAATCATCAGGATTAGCTATTTCATAATGAGCAGAAGAATCCCCATTGCTGGAAATGATAAATGGATAGTTGACGATATTCACTGCATAATTGTAATTTTTCACTTCATTATATTTTGCAATATAATCCAGCATGCTTTTAATTTTGTAACCTTCAACTTCTCGATAAGGTGCTGTTGTCTCATTGTCCAGTTTATTTTCCAGCAGATAAGTCAAGTCACTTTTATTGGCCCCGTTATTTAATAAATCCCAAATGATATCATTTGTATAGCCATAGTTAGACAACATCTTTAAATGACCAGTAAAGACATCATCGATAAATTCAACAACCTCATCATACTGAAAATCATTTTTCAGTTTCTTGGATACTGTATAGTATTTTTCATAGTCATCATACAGTTCAACCTTATTTGAACGATCAATCCATTTTAGAATATGATCCATTTTGTCATGTTCCAGAATTTCCTTTTCTTCTTCATTATCGAATTGTCTTAAAATCTCACTTGTTGTTGACCATGAATATCCCTTCCATAAAAACTGAATACGGTTAAAATTCAGATAAACAACAATTCCGACAACCAGTAATACACCAGCAATTCCTGCTATAACAGCTCGATCAACTCTTACTCTTTTGCGTGAGTAATGTGAATCATATGAACTGTAATATGAATAATCCGTTTTCTTCTTAAATAAACGCATAATAATCTCCTCCTGAAAATCATCTATCAAAACTTTTATAAAAGTCAACTTATCTCATTTGTATTCCTATTATAAAAAAACACATTGATGTAATCAATATTTTTTATGAAAAACAAAATAAAATTTATTTTCTGATAATTCAAAAGAGCTGACCGTTCCCTATCAGCTCTTCCTATTATTTATTGAGATAATTCTTTCTACCAATTTCATAGAGATCATTGCCTTCACTGTCAATAACAACAACCAGCGGCATATCAACGATTTCCAGTTTTCTGATGGCTTCAGGACCAAGATCGTCAAAAGCAATAATTTCACACTGTTTGACACATGATGACATCATAGCGCCAGCGCCTCCAATGGCTCCAAAATAGATACCGCCATTTTCAACGATTGCTTTTTTGACATCATCATTACGATAACCTTTTCCAATCATCGCGTGCAGTCCTAGACGAATCAGTCGAGGCGCATAGGCATCCATTCTTCCTGAAGTCGTAGGGCCGCCGCTGCCAAAAGCCATCCCTGGTTTACTTGGAGTTGGACCAACATAGAAAATTGTCTGATCTTGAATATCAAATGGCAGTGGCTGCTGATCGTCCAAAAGCCCAATCAGCCTTTTATGAGCAGCATCTCTGCCAGTATAGATGGTTCCACTTAATAACACTTCATCGCCAGCATGAAGCTCTTTAATTTTATCAGATGTTAATGGCGTATGTAAATGAATCATAAATCTGCCTCCTTATGACGAGCAACATGACAGCAGATGCTCACAGCGACAGGCATGCCAGCAATATGTGTTGGAAATGTTTCAATATTTAAAGATAACGCTGTCGTCTTGCCTCCATAACCTGCTGGCCCGATGCCTGTCTGATTGATCATCGTCAGCAGTTCCTTTTCCAGACTGGCATATCGTTGATCAGGATGATGTGTTCCGATTTCTCTCATCATCGCCTTTTTAGCCAGCATTGTTACCTTGTCGAATGAACCTCCTATCCCTACACCAATAACCATTGGCGGACAGGCATTTGGTCCAGCATCGTTGACCACTTTCAAAACAAAATCTTTGACACCTTCTAGACCATCACTTGGTTTCAACATCTTGATCTGACTCATATTTTCAGAGCCAAATCCTTTGGGTGCCAGAGTTATATGAAAAGCGTCTCCAGCGACAATTTCATAATAAATAATTGCCGGTGTATTATCTTTGGTATTGATCCTGTCAAATAATGGATCGTCAACAACTGATTTTCTTAAATAGCCTTCTTCATAACCTTGTCTGACTCCTTCCTGAATAGCATCAGCCAGACTTCCGCCAACGATATGAACATCCTGTCCTATCGTAATATAAACAAATGCCATTCCGGTATCCTGACAAATTGGCATCATATTATTTTTAGCCAGATCAGCATTATCGATCAGCACTTTTAAAGTCTTTTTGGCCAGATCATAATCTTCACTTTGATAATGATCACATAATGACTGATAGACATCACCTGGCAAATATGCTGTTGCCTCTATACAGAGTTTTTTGACAGCTGCTGTGATATCCTCACATTTGACTTCTCTCATTTTCTGATTTCCCCCTTATCTTTGGTATAATACATGGAATAGTATCTTAAAGACATCAGTTCCATCGTTGTTAGCAGATTGTGTTTCCCAATCCTGATGTTATCCTGATCACCAATATAAATCGTTGAATAGACCGGTATGTCCAGATGCACTTCAGGATTATTCGTAATCAAGACAACCTGAGCATTAGATTTTTCAATATATTTCAGTACTTTCTTGCCACTGTTAGTAAAATTGCCATTGACTGTAACAATGATAGCCAGACTTTTTTCATCAAGTTTCTTGGCACATTCGATTTGCCTTTGTGTTTCCATATAGGCAATCGTAAACTTTTCCAGCATCAGCAGATCCGCCTGAAAATGCAGGGCCACACTATGGGAAAACTGAATCCCAAAAAATGCGACCGTTTCACTGTCATGTATTTTTCTTAAAACTTTGTCTATGACATTCCAGTCTAAATGTTTCGCCAGCTGTCTAATACCTAGACTAACCTGCTGACTGTAAAATTCCGTACAGGCTTCCGGACTGTTTTTCATCATATCCAAAGGCACATCGATCAGATTATTAAACTTCCTGCTTTTCGAAGAAAAAGCTGCACATTCCTGTTTAAGATGAGCATAGTTTTCATAACCCAGTGCACGACAGAATCGGGAAATCGTTGCCGGTGAAACAAAGCATTCTCTTGCCAGCTTAGAAATACCCATATTCGCTAGAGATGACAAATGATGAGCCATATACCAGGCAATATTGTAATTTGTATCAGTTTCATTGGCACTGTCCAGATAGATCAGCAGTCTGTAAAATAAATTTTTCATCATTTTCCACCCCCTATCTTCTTCATTATACACTAATTTTATTCAATAGAATACAGTTAAATTTTTCACGCTGTTTACATCACACATTTTTCGATAATTCACCCATCTTTTGATTATCTTTTCTTTCTATACTGTAGCTGTAGTCCCGTCTTTCGAAACTATCACTACATTTGTTTGGAATCTAAACCAATATCTTTAATCAAAAATACTGATTTTTTCAGCATTTTTGATTTTTTTTATTTGTTTTTTATGTTATAATATGCATAGTGATAGTGGTGATATATTATCGGAGGTGTTTTCATGGCTTATTTCCTTAAAAAATCTGCCCTTAAAGGTCG
>CASETM010000029.1 GCA_949290865.1 uncultured Bacillota bacterium | reverse complement strand
GTTACTATTCACAGTCCATAAAAACCTGTCAAGTGGAAAACTAAAATAAATAAAAATTATTTGAGGCTATTTAAGCGGTTTTAGGGACAATATCTTTTATTAGGTTATTTTTTGACTATCTAATTTTATTATCACTGCTTATGAACGTTTTTTGAGCTTTATAGATCCAATTTTATAAAGCTCGTTGCTTTTTTTGCTTCATTCCCTATTAAAAAGTTTTCCACATAGTTGACCTTAATTCATATGTTATAATCTTTCATGTGATTGGAGGATTGAAGATGGCTGATAGTTTTTATAAATTGTATTGTGAGGAAGTTGAAAAAAACGAGAAGCTCATGAAGGAAAACAAACATTTGAAAATTCAGGTTATGAGCCTTTCGAATCAGGTCAATTATCTATTGGATAATCAAGAAGATATAATTGAACGTAAAGTGAACCTTCAGATCAATAAGATCACTGAATCATTTGAAACTAAGATCACCACAATGCAGAAGAAAATTGATAGCCTAAATTCAATCTTAAATAATGATTCAACAAATTCAGGATTGCCTACATCGAAAACTCCTCTAAATAAGAAAAAACATATTCCTAATTCAAGAGAGAAAACAGAGAATAAAAAAGGGGGTCAACCTAACCATAAGAAACATAAGTTGGAAAGATTCAATGATGAGGATATCACGGATTATATGGATCATAAAGCAGAATCATGTTCACGATGTGGTTCTGCAATGATACCAGGAAATGTTTTCGCAATGAAGGATGAGTGTGATTTCCAAATCGTAGTGAGAAGGATCCGTCATCGTTTTCTTGAATCAATATGTCCAAATTGTGGTAATAAGGAAAGGATGGCTATTCCAAAAGAATTAAAGGAAGAAAATCAATATGGAGCAGGAGTACAGAATTTGATATTGACATTATTGAATGAAGGATATGTTTCGATGAATCGCACAAGTGAAATTGTCACAGGACTTACTGAAGGAGAAGTGTCACCAAGTAATGGATACATTGCGAAATTGCAAAAAAGAATGAGTGATTCTTTGGATGGATTTGTTCAAGAAATAAAAAAAGAAGTCATCCAATTACCTATCGTTCATTGGGACGACACAGTGATAAGCATCAACAAAAAGAATGCCTGTTTAAGATTTTATGGAAATGAAAAGATAGCTTACTACACAGCGCATCTGCAAAAGAATAAAGAAGGTCTTGACGAAGATCAAATACTCCTCTCATTATCAGAAGAAGCGATCGTGATGCACGATCATAACAAAGTGAACTATAACGAGGAATATAATTTCACGAATGTAGAATGCTGTGTACATTTGTTACGAGATTTGAAAAAGGTCGTTGATAATTTAGGTCATGAATGGGCGAAAGAACTAATAGAGCTGCTATTGAGGGAAAATCATAATCGCAATGTAGGTAACTATATAGATGCGGACTATATAGCGATACAGTATGACACGATATTAGCTCAAGGTGGGATGGAAAATCTAGAAGACGAAGAAAAATATTATGCAGAAGAAGAAAAGACATTACTGAAGCGGTTAAAGAAGTACAAGGAAAATTATTTGATGTGGACGTTGAATGAAGAGATACCATTTTCAAATAATATCAGCGAACGATCATTACGCAGCAGTAAGACGAAGATGAAGGTATCTGGACAATTCGAAAATATCACGAGTGCACGGAATTATGCAAAGATCAAATCGTATCTAGAAACAGGAAAACGACATGGATATCATGTCAGTGAATTAATAAAAAGAGCTTTACAAGGAAAATACATGACACTATCAGAAATGAAACAACACGATGTCAAATCAGAAGACTGATATCAACATCGTGTTTTTCAAGTTGTTTATTTATCTAGGCTGTGAATAGTAAC